>JAICSC010000187.1 GCA_025937085.1 Nocardioides sp. | reverse complement strand
TGCTGCGGGGCGGACCGGTTGGGTTGGGTCACCTGGTCACGTGGGGGTCGTTTCTAGGGGTGGTTTGGCTGGTGTCGCTTAAGTGGGTTCACTTCGGGTTGTGGTAGGGGTTGCTTTGGGGGGCCGGGGGTCCGGGGCCGCCGCCTGCTCGTCATTCGTTGCCGACTAGCCGATCCCGAGGTTCGTGCAGTCGGACTCGATGCCCTTGCAGATCTCCGCCTTGGTGAGCGCCCCGGCCTTGATCACGTCGTTGACGTTGGCCTGGGTGATCACCTCGGACGGCAGGAGCAGCGCCTGGATCTTGTGGCTCGGGTCGTTCGGGTCGGTGAACGGCTTGAGGGTCATGCCGGCCTTGGCGGGGTCGGTGCCCTGGATCAGCGCGATCGCTAGCTGGGCCGCGGCCTGGGCCTCGAGCTTGACGTTCTTGAAGATCGTCATGCTCTGCTGGCCGGTGATGATGTTCTGCAGACCCTCCACCGCGGAGTCCTGACCGGTGACGGCGACCTTGCCGTTCAGGCCGTTGTTCTTCAGCACGCCGATGACCGCTGCTGCGATGTCGTCGTTCGCGGCGTACACGCCGTCGACCTGGCCGTTGGCCGCGGTCAGCGCCTGGTTGAACGGACCCGGGGCGTTGGCGACGTCCCAGCCCTTGACGACCTGGTCGGAGACGACGTCGACGTTGTTGGCCGAGAAGACCGACTTCGCGCCCTTCTGGAACAGCACCGCGTTGTTGTCGACGTCGGTGCCGCCGTCCATCTCGATGATCTTCGGCGAGGAGACACCCTGCTGGCTGAGGCAGTCGAGCAGTGCCTGGGCCTGGAGCTTGCCGACGTCCTCGTTGTCGAAGGAGACGTAGTACGGCGCGCTGCCACCGAGATTGACGCGGTCGTAGTCGATCACCTTGACTCCCGCCTGGGCGGCGGCCTTCTCGACACCGGCGCCGGAGGCCTGGTCGATCGAGTCGATGATCAGGACCTTGACTCCCGAACCGATCATCTGCTGGGCGATCGAGGCGAACTTGCTCTTGTCGCCCTGAGCGTTCTGCACGTCGGGGGTGATCCCGGCGTCGCTGAGCGCCTTGGTGAGCAGGGGCTTGTCGTACAGGGTGTAGCGGGTCGACGAGGTGGTGTCGGGCAGGATGACGCCGACCTTGCCGCTCGCCTTGCCGAGGTCGACCTGCTTGGGCAGGGAGGCCCCGCTCTTCGGCGGGTTGGTCAGCTTGCAGGCGGCGGTGACGCCCCCGCTGCTGCCCCCCGAGGAGCCACCGGCGGTGGGGCTGCTGCTGTTGCTCGAGCCGCACGCGGTGAGGCTGAGTGCCGCCGCGACTCCGAGGATTCCGATCGAAGCTGTGGTCCTGCGCATTCGGCTGCGCCTTCCAGTCCGGCGGTACGACGCGCGCCGTACCGGTTTATGTTTCGTGCGCGAACATATCGGCCGGACGTCGCTCCTGGCTAGAGACGTTCATGAAATCGTCACCTTGTACGTCGCCCGGGTCACCGGTCAGCGTCCGCGCCGCGCGCGGCCAGATCGTCGTCGGGGCGCTCACGCCGGGCACCCTGGGCCAGGCTCAGCTCAGGCCCAGGCCAGCAGCACCAACGGGGAGGGCGCGCTCTGGCGTGGCCGCACGATCCCGAGGTCGTACGCCGCGACCACGGCCTGGGTGCGGTCGCGCAGTCCGAGCTTGCGGAGCACCCGCGCCACGTGGGTCTTCACCGTGGCCGTGCTCAGGAACAGCTCGCCGGCGATCTCGCGGTTGCACATCCCCATCGCGATCAGTATCAGCACCTCGCGTTCGCGTTCGGTCAGTCGCTCCATCTCGGTCCCCCCTGGTCTCGGCTCGTGAGACCACCCTCGGCGTCCGCGTTCCCCGACGCGAGAGGCACGCGTCCCGACGTCCCGGGACACCCGTCCCCGGAGCCGGGACCGCTACCCCGTGCGTAGCATCCCGACGTGTCCTTCCTCCGACGCCGGGTGGTGATGGCGGCGCTCACCGCGAACGCCCTCCGGCCGCCCTTCGCCAACCTCCGGGGTGGGTTCTGGTCCTGGGCGTTCGGCTGGCCGACCGCCGAGCTCGCTCCGCAGCTGCTGGTCGTGACCGCAGCGGACACGGCCGTCCACCTGGCCCGCGGTCGCGATCGCCGCAGCCGGCTCGGCCTGGTGCTGGCGGTCGCCACCGGGATCGGCCTGGTCCACCTGGTCCGGGAGAGCCGGCAGGTGCGGGTGGTCGCGGAACGGTCGCTGGTCGACTGCCTCGGCGAGGAGTACGTCGACCGACCCGGCGAGCGGCCCACCAAGGTCGATCTCGCGACGCCGTGGCGCAAGCTGCTCAACCCCCTCTCCCGTCGAAACCCCCGGGTCCGGGTGGACCGGGACATCCGCTACGCCGACGCCGGCAGACGTGGCCTGCTCGACATCCATCGCCCGGCCGGACGCGACGTCGTCGGCGCGCCGGTGCTCCTCCAGGTGCATGGCGGCGGGTGGCGGATCGGGGCCAAGGACCAACAGGGCATCCCGCTCATGCAACGCATGGCCGAGCGCGGCTGGGTATGCGTCGCGATCAACTACCGGCTCGCGCGGCGCGACCCCTTCCCGGCCCAGATCATCGACGTGAAGCGCGCCGTCGCGTGGGTGAAGGAGCACATCGAGGAGTACGGCGGCGACCCGTCGTACGTCGTGATCACCGGGGGCTCGGCCGGCGGGCACCTCGCAGCGCTCGCCGCGCTCACGCCGAACGACCCCGTGTACCAGCCCGGCTTCGAGGGCGCGGACACCCGCCTCCAGGCCGCGGTGTCGTTCTACGGCGTCTACGACTTCGCCGGCGCGACCGGACTGCGGAACGCCCTGCTGATGCGCGACGGGTTCCTCGCGCCACTGGTCGTGTGGCGCACCTGGGAGGAGGATCCCGAGGTCTTCGAACGGGCCTCCCCCATCCTGCGGGTCACCGAGGACGCCCCGGACTTCTTCGTGCTCCATGGCTCCCGCGACTCGCTGGTCGACGTCGAGCAGGCACGGCTGTTCGTGGCCGCACTGCGCGAGACGTCGAAGAGCAGCGTGGCGTACGCCGAGTTCCCCGGTACCCAGCACGCTTTCGACGTCTTTCCGTCGATCCGCTCCGAGCACGTCGTGCGTGCGGTCGAGCGCTACCTCGAGTGGCATCGTGCGCGACGCTGAGTCGTCGGGACGGCAGGCGAGCCGTGCCAGCCGTGCCAGCCGTGTCGTGCGGGCGCGCCCCGTGCCCCCAACCGGGGGGTATCGGTCCTCGTTGTGGAACGCCGCGTGCCCCCACCGGGACCGCTCCGGGACCCGTTGTGGAACACCGCGTTCAAGAACGGGGTCACCTGGGCTCGGGTTGAGGGCACATCGTGTTCCACCACGACCCGATCCGGCGTGCCGTTGCGGGCACGGTGTGTGCCCGGACCGGCTGGCGGCGCGGACGGGTGCGCGGACGGCGGCGGGGACGGCGGCGCGGGCGGAGACGGGGCACCGATGACCGAGCCCTCCGACCTCCTCGCCCTGGCCAGGGCCGCGCGCGGCTTCATGCCGGACGACGAGGGTCTGGCGCTCCACCGGATGGCGTGCGAGCGGCTCCCCCACGGCCCGGTGCTCGAGGTCGGCACCTACTGCGGCAAGTCCGCGGTGTACCTCGGCGCGGCCGCTCGCGCGGTCGGTGGCGTCGTCTTCACCGTCGACCACCACCGTGGCTCGGAGGAGAACCAGGCCGGCTGGGAGCACCACGACCCCTCGCTCCTCGACGCGCGGACCGGCCGGATGGACACGCTCCCGTGGTTCCGTCGCACGGTCGAGGAGGCGGGTCTCGAGGACGTCGTGGTGGCGGTCGTCGGTGAGTCGGCGACCGTCGCCGCGCACTGGCGCACCCCTCTGTCGATGCTGTTCATCGACGGCGGGCACGGAGCGGAGCCGGCACAGGCCGACTACACGGGCTGGGCTCCCTGGGTGATGTCCGGCGGGCTGCTCGCGATCCACGACGTCTTCCCCGATCCGGCCGACGGTGGCCGCCCGCCGTACGACGTCTACCTGAGGGCGCTCGCCTCCGGCGCGTACGCCGAGCGCGAGGCGGTCGGGTCGTTGCGCGTCCTGGAGCGCGTGTCAGGCTCGGCCGGCGAGGGCGTCTGAGCAGCCACACTCGAGAGCCAGCGGCTGCGGGTCGGCGACCAGGGCGGTCCCCCGGAACACGCCTGCTCCGCCGGTCATCTCGGCCAGGGCGTCGTGGGCGAGCAGCGCGGCGGCCGTGGTGAACGTCGTGTGCTCGGCGGGCCAGCTGACCCGGTCGGCGTAGACGTAGCCGGTCCAGTAGGAGCCGTCCGGCCGTCGCAGGTGCTGGGCGTCCGCGAACAGCCGGTGCGCGCTGTCGCGGTCGCCGAGCGCGTCGACGGCCAGTGCCAGCTCGCACGTCTCGGCCCCCGTCACCCACGGGTTCGTGTCGACGCAGCGGACACCGAGGCCTGGGACCACGAAGTCGTGCCACCGGGCCACGACCAGCGCGCGCCCCTCGTCTTCCCGCACCGCGCCACCGAGGACGGGGTAGTACCAGTCCATCGAGAAGGTGGACTTGTCCAGGAACCGGTCGCGATGCTCACGCAGGGCATGGCCGAGGCGGCCGGCGGTCAGCTCCCACTCGGGCTGCGGGTCGTCCAGGAGCTCGGCCAGGGTCAGCCCGGCCCGCAGAGCGTGGTGGATGCTGGAGGATCCGGCGAGCAGTGCGTCGCGGTTGACCGTCGCGGGCTCGCCGTCGTGCCATTCCTGGGACCAGGCGATGCCGCCGAACGGCAGCTGAAGACTGCACACGAGGTCGAGGGCGCGGCGTACGAGGGGCCAGTGGGTGGCGACGAAGCCGAGCTCGCGGCGTACCAGCCAGTGGTGCCACACCCCGACCGCGACGTACGCCGCCATGTTGGTCTCGCCGCTCGCGTCCTCGACCACCCCGCCGACGACCTTCATCGGCCACGACCCGTCGGCGCGCTGAGCTCGGCGCACCCAGGCCCAGGCGCGCTCGACGGCGTCGAGACGGCCGGCGACGAGGAGCGCCATCGCGGCCTCGACGTGGTTCCAGACGTCGCAGTGGCCGCCGACTGTCCACGGGATCGCGCCGTCCGGTTCCTGGACGGACGCGATCGCCGCCCCGGAGGCGGCCACTTCGGCCGGGCTCAGGAGCTCACCCATCGGCGACCTCGGCCGCGCCCTCGGGCTTGTGCAGGTAGACCACGAGGCTCTTGCCGAGCACCGGGTCGAGGGCGCGCTCGGTCCAGCGCGTCAGGCGGGGCTTGCGCATGATGTCCCAGACCAGGAGGCGGTGGTAGCCCCGCACCAGCGGGTGGTCGTCGTGGTGGACCCCGACCGCGCACTTGACCCACCAGTACGGCGAGTGGAGGGCGTGGGCGTGGTGGCGGCCGTCGTACACCAGGCCGGCGTGCTCCGCCTTGGCGATCAGCTCGGCGTCGGTGTAGATGCGGATGTGTCCGCCGGGGGTGTCGTGGTACTCGCGAGACAGCTTCCAGCAGACGACCTCGGGGAACCAGCGCGGGACGGTCAGCGCGACGGTCCCGCCCGGGCGCAGGACGCGCACCAGCTCGGACAGCACCTGGAGGTCGGCCGGGACGTGCTCGAGGATCTCCGCCGCAACGACCCGGTCGAATTCCCCGTCGGCGAACGGGAGCGAGAGAGCGTCCCCCTCCTTGACGTCGGCCTCGGCGCCGACGGGCACCTCGCCCGCCTGCCGCATCGCGGCGAACATGTCCCGCACCCTGCCCAGCTCCTCGACGTCCTGGTCGAACGCCACGACGTCGGCTCCGCGGCGGTACATCTCGAACGCGTGCCGGCCGCCGCCGCAGCCGAGGTCGAGCGCCCGCTCCCCCGGCCGGAGTCCGAGCCGGTCGAAGTCAACGGTTAGCACGGGTCCTCCTCGGTTCCGACCGATGGTCGGCGATCGCGTCGTCGTACGCCGTGGCGGTCGCGGCGGCGGCGGCTTGCCAGCTGAACAGCTCCTCGACCCGCCGGCGGCCGGCCGCGCCGTACCGGGCCTGACGATCGGGGTCGTCGAGCAGGCCGGCGAGAGCGGTCGCGAGCTCGCTCACGTCTCCCGGCGTCACCTGGTCGGCGCAGAGCCCGTCCGGCCCGACCACCTCGGGGATCGCGCCGGCCCGGGAGACCACCAGCGGCGTGGCCGTCGCCATCAGCTCGGCGGTGGGGAGCGAGAACCCCTCATACAGGCTGGGAACGCAGCCGACCTCGGCCGAGCCCATCAGGGTCACCAGGTCGGCATCGCCGAGGCCATAGGCGAACCGCACGTGGTCACGGATCGCGAGCCCGTCGAGGAGCCGCTCGGTGCGTCCGCCGACGACCGGCCGCGTGACCAGGACCAGCTCGAGCCCGGGACGCTCGGTGCGCAGCTTGGCGAACGCCTCGAGCAGCGTGGCGATCCCCTTCAGCGGGGCGTCGGCACTCGCCATCGCCAGGATCCGCCCTGGCACGCGCGGCGTGCTCGGCGGCACGAACCCGTCGTCGACCCCGAGCAGGACGACCCGCACCCGGGCCGGGTCGACGCCGAACTCGCGGACGACGTCTCGCTTGGACGACTCCGACGGCGTCAGGACCGTCCGCATCCCGCGGGCGACCCTGGACTGCATCCGGGCGAAGCCGTACCAGCGTCGTAGGGAGAGTCGCCGCTGCCAGTTCGGCGCCGCCGCCAGGTCGATCCGGCGGTCGATGCTGATCGGGTGGTGCACCGACGCGACGAGTGGGAGCCCGGTCGCGTCCTCGACGTGGAGCAGCGCCGAGCCCAGCGACTGGTTGTCGTGGACGACGTCGAAGTCACCGGCCCGCTCGCGCAAGAGCCGGAGCACGCGCCGGCTGAACGTGCGCGGCTCGGGGAAGCCTGCGGTCCACATGGTCGCGACCTCCTGGAGGTCGACCACGTCGCGGTACTCACGCCAGCGGGGGGTGCGGAAGGGGTCGGGCTCGCGGTAGAGGTC
>JAICSC010000366.1 GCA_025937085.1 Nocardioides sp. | reverse complement strand
GTCGAGGACGGGATGGTGCCGTACCAGTTGTCCGACCCGACGACCTGCCAGCCGAGGTGGGCGGCCTGGGTCGCGACCCGCCCGGCGAGGCCCCGGACGCTGGAGTTGTTGAAGACCTCGACGATCACCGTGGACCGGTCGAGGGCGGGCTTGACAGCCTGGTGGTGGTGCTTCTTCTGCTTCGGCTGGTGGTACGTCGACGCCGGGGCGCTGGGCGTGTGCTTCGCGCTGGGCGTCACCAGCCGCTCGGTGGGCTCGTGGTGACGGGTGAGCCCCCAGGCGAGAGCGCACATCGTGACCGCGACCACGCTGAGGACCATCACCGGCGAGGGAAGGATGAAACCTCGCTGGTCGCGCACACCCCACATACCAAGGCCGCGCCGCCCCGTTCTCGCCACGGCCTACACCTCGAAGCCGAGCCGACGGGCCGACCGGGCCCGCTGGCGTTCTGCGCGCATCCGACGCAGGCGCCGCACCAGCAGCGGGTCGGCGACGAGGGCCTCCGGCCGGTCGATGAGGGCGTTGAGCACCTGGTAGTAGCGGGTGGCCGACATGTCGAAGGACTCGCGGATCGCGGTCTCCTTCGCGCCGGCGTACTTCCACCACTGCCGCTCGAACTCGAGGATGTCGCGGTCGCGCTCACCCAGGCCGGCGCCGGCGTCGGGGCTCGGCTGTGCGGCAGCGGCGTCCATGCGGTGTCTCCCCTCGTGAGCTGGCCCTGTGAACTGCCCTGTGAGCTGCCCTCCTGAGCGGGCGGGTGCAGTACTCGACGGTTCGGGAGTCTACGCGAGGAATTCCATCGATGTCATTCGCTTGCGGCGCGTCGTCGGATCCGGATCTGATGCACCCATGAGCCCCTCGACCACCCGGTGGGGCATTCTCGCCACCGGCAAGATCGCCCGCAGGTTCGCCGCCGACCTGCACGAGACCCCCGGAGCCGCGATCGCGGCCGTCGGGTCCCGGTCCCGGGAGTCCGCGGAGGCCTTCGTCGGTGAGGTCGGAGGCGAGGACACGCGCGCGCACGCGTCGTACGCCGACCTGGTCGCGGATCCCGACGTGGACGTCGTCTACGTCGCGAGCCCCCACTCCCACCACCTCGAGCACGCCCGCCTGGCCTTCGCCGCCGGCAAGCCGGTGCTCTGCGAGAAGCCGCTCACGCTCACCCGGGCCGAGGGAGAGGCGCTCTTCGAGGCCGCCGGCGGCCTGTTCTGCATGGAGGCGATGTGGACGGCCTGCCACCCGCTGGTCATCGACCTGCAGCGCCGCCTGCGGGCCGGAGAGCTCGGGACACCGCGCCAGCTGCACGCCGACCTCGGACTGGTCGTCCCTGCCGACGCCGGGCAGCGGATGTGGGACCCGGCGCTGGGCGCGGGCGCGCTGCTCGACCTGGGCATCTACCCGCTCGCGTTCGCCCGGCTGATGTTGGGCCCGTACGCCGCCGCGGTCGCCGTCGGCGACCTGAGCGAGAGCGGGATCGACCTCGACGTGGCGATCGCCGGGCGGCACGAGAGCGGCGCGGTCTCGGCGCTCAGCGCCTCGATGACGTCGGCCGGCCCGCGCTCGGCCGTGATCGCCACCGACGAGGGGATCCTCACGCTGCCCGACAACTTCCACCACCCGTCGTACGCCGTCTGGACGCCGACCGGCGGCGACCCGCAGCGGCTCGAGCCGCCGTCGCCCGTCTACGGCACCGGCCTCGGCAACGAGGCCGCCCACGTCCAGGACTGCTTGCGCGACGGGCTGTCCGAGAGCCCGCTGGTCCCCCGCTCGCAGACCCTCGAGCTGCTCGGGCTCATGGACGACCTGCGCCGCCAGCTCGGGGTGCGGTACGCCGCGGACGGGTGAGGGGCTGGAGCGGATGAGCCACCCCTCCGGCGGGTGAGGTCCGAACCCGCGTCGGTCGATTAGGGTCGAGGAGTGCCCTCGAACGGTTCGGCCGAGCTCGTCATCGTGGCGAACCGCCTTCCCGTGGACCAGGTGACCAATCCCGACGGCACCGTCGGATGGCGGGTGTCGCCGGGTGGCCTGGTGACCGCGCTCGAGCCGATCATGCGGGCCAACGAGGGGATCTGGGTCGGCTGGCCGGGTGGCACGGACGTCGAGGTAGCGCAGTTCGAGCACGACGGGATGACCCTCGACCCGATCTCGCTCTCGGCCGCCGAGATCGAGGGCTTCTACGAGGGCTTCAGCAACGCCACGATCTGGCCGCTCTACCACGACCTCGTCGCCAAGCCGGAGTTCCACCGCGAGTGGTGGGACAGGTACGTCGACGTCAACCGCCGGTTCGCCGAGCGTGCCGCAGCCCTGGCCGCGAAGAACGCCACGGTCTGGGTGCAGGACTACCAGCTCCAGCTGGTGCCGCAGCTGGTGCGTGAGCTGCGGCCCGACCTGCGCATCGGGTTCTTCCTGCACATCCCCTTCCCGCCGGCGGAGCTGTTCCAGCAGCTGCCCTGGCGCCGACAGCTCCTGGAGGGGCTGCTGGGGGCAGACCTGGTCGGCTTCCAGCTGCCCGGGGGGGCCGCGAACTTCGTCCGCCTCGTCCGCCAGCGGGTCGGCCACAAGACCCACCGCGACCTGGTCTACCTGCCCGACGGACGCACCGTCCGCGCCGAGGCGTTCCCGATCTCGATCGATTACCAGGGCTTCGAGACGTTGTCCCGGTCCGAGAGCGTGCGGGACCGGGCCGCCTCCATCCGAGAGGCGCTCGGCGACCCGGGGACGATGTTCCTCGGCGTCGACCGGCTCGACTACACCAAGGGCATCTACGCCCGGCTGCGCGCGTTCTCCGAGCTGATCCGGGACGGCGTGCTCGACGTCGACGACTCGGTGTTCGTCCAGGTCGCCACGCCGTCGCGGGAGAAGGTCGAGGAGTACCGCGTCCTGCGCGACGAGATCGACCGCCTGGTCGGCCACATCAACGGCGACCTCGGCCGGATCGGCCGCCCGGCGATCAGCTACCTGCACACGTCGTACCCGCGCGAGGAGATGGCCGCTCTCTACCGCGCGGCCGACGTGATGGTGGTGACGCCGTACCGGGACGGGATGAACCTGGTCGCCAAGGAGTACGTCGCGTGCCGCTGGGACGAGGACGGCGCC
>JAICSC010000013.1 GCA_025937085.1 Nocardioides sp. | reverse complement strand
TCGGCCGGCTCCCGGACCTCGTGCCCGAGGAGGGTCCGCGGCGGTTGCACGGCGACCTCTGGAACGGCAACGTCATCTGGACCCACGACGCCGGCTGCTGCGTGGTCGACCCCGCGGCGCACGGTGGGCACCGCGAGACCGACCTGGCGATGCTCGCCCTGTTCGGGCTGCCCCACCTGCCGCGCGCGCTCCAGGCCTACGAAGAGGTCTCCCCGCTCGCGGACGGCTGGTCCGACCGGGTCGGCATCCACCAGCTCCATCCGCTGCTCGTCCATGCGTGTCTGTTCGGCGGCGGGTACGGCGCCCGGGCCGCGGAGGTCGCCGGCCGCTTCGCCTGACCGCCGAAGTGGGACCCCCCGAAGAGGGACCTCCCGAAGTGGGACCTCTCCGCGGCCGAAGTGGGACTTCTCCCGAGGGTCGGACCCGGAGAACTCCCACCTGGAGCCCGGAGAACTCCCACCTGGAGCCCGGAGAGGTCCCACCTCGGCGTTCTCAGGCGTGGTTCAGGACGCTTTGGCAGAGTAGGTGCGTGACACCGCCCGCCACGTCGTCGCCTGTGAGCACCAAGCCACGCGTGCTCGTCGTCGACGACGACAAGGCGGTGCGCGAGTCCTTGCGTCGCAGCCTCGAGTTCAACGGGTACGCCGTGTCCCTGGCCGCCGACGGCGCCGAAGCCCTCGCCGGCATCGGCGGACTGGGTCCGGGGCAGGGGCCGGACGTCGTCGTGATGGACGTGATGATGCCGCGGCTCGACGGCATCGAGGCGACCAAGTCGCTGCGGCAGGCCGGCAACGACGTCCCGATCCTGGTCCTGACCGCTCGCGATGCCGTCGGCGACCGGGTCGAAGGGTTGGACGCCGGTGCCGACGACTACCTCACCAAGCCGTTCGCGCTGCAGGAGCTGCTGGCGCGGTTGCGCGCGCTGCTGCGCCGCGTCGTACCGAGTGAGGACGACGACATCGAGGTGCTCTCCTTCGCCGACCTCTCGATGGACATCGCGACCCGGGAGGTACGCCGCGGAGCCCGCGCCATGGAGCTGACCCGCACCGAGTTCACCCTGCTCGAGATGTTCCTGCGACGCCCGCGCCGGGTGCTGGAGAGGTCGTTCATCCTCGAGGAGGTCTGGGGCTACGACTTCCCCACGACCGCCAACTCGCTCGAGGTGTACGTCGGGTACCTCCGCCGCAAGACCGAGGCCGACGGCGAGCCTCGCCTGATCCACACCGTCCGGGGCGTCGGGTACGTCCTGAAGGAATCATGAAGGCCGTTCCGCGATGAACACCCCGGCGACCGGCCCGGCACCCGGCTCGTCGACGCTGGACGAGCCGCGGTGGCACTACCGGCGCTCCCTCGCCAGCCGGGTGATCCTGATGACCACCATGGCCGTCTGCTTCTCGGTCGCGCTCGTCGCGCTCGGCGCCTACGTCACGGTGAAGATGTCCCTGCAGGGCACCCTGGACAACTCCCTGCTCGACCGCGCCCGCCAGGCGGCCGCGGCGGCACCCGACGACGTGCTGTCAACCCAGCCCGTGCCGTCGTACGCCGCCGGTGTCGCCGACGTCCGGCTGTTCGTCGTCACCCCCGACGGCCGCGCGATCACCATGGTCAAGAGCAAAGCCCCGGTCCCTCTGGGCGAGCCTGAGATCGCAGTGGCCACCGGACACAGCGCCCAGAGCATCCGGACCGTCGCCAAGGACGGTGCCGACTACCGCGTCGTCGCGGTCCCGGCGCGCAACGGCGGGTACGCCGTCGTCCTCGTGCAGAACATGTCCACCCAGGAACGGGTGCTGAAGCGGCTCGGCGCCGTGATGCTCCTGTTCGGGATCGCCGGCGTGATCGGGGCAGCGGCAGCCGGGTGGGCCGTGGCGCGCAACGGCCTGCGTCCGGTGCGCCGCCTCACGCGCAACGTCGAACGCATCGCGCGCACCGAGGATCTCCAGCCGCTGCCGGTCGAGGGCGACGACGAGATCGCGCGCCTCGCCACGGCGTTCAACGACATGCTCATCGGGCTGTCGGCCTCGCGGGACCGGCAGCGCCGGCTCGTGGCCGACGCCGGGCACGAGCTGCGGACCCCGCTGACCTCGCTGCGCACGAACCTCGACCTCCTGCTGCAGGCCGACGCGGCCGGCGGCGGTCTCGATGCCGCCGCCAGGTCCGAGCTGCTCGACGACGTCCGCGGACAGATCGAGGAGATGTCCACGCTGGTCGGCGACCTGGTCGAGCTGGCCCGCGACGAACCGTTGCCTCCGGTCGTGGAGCAGGTCGACCTGGCGGAGGTCGTCGACCGCGCCGTCGCCCGAGCCCGCCGTCGCGGCTCCAGCCTGGCCTTCGACGTCGACACCGAACCCTGGTGGGTGACCGGGGAGTCGGCGTCGCTCGAGCGCGCCGTGACCAACCTGCTCGACAACGCCGTCAAGTGGAGCCCCCCGGAGGGAACGGTCCGGATCCGGCTCAACCACGGGACTCTCACCGTCGACGACGAGGGCCCGGGGATCGCACCCGGAGACCGCGACCAGGTCTTCGAGCGCTTCTACCGCTCCGAGGAGTCGCGCTCCATGCCGGGCTCCGGTCTCGGCCTGTCGATCGTGCGGCAGGTGATCGAGCGGCACGCCGGGAACGTCCGGGTCGACGAGACCGACACCGGCGGTACCCGGATGGTGCTGCAGGTCCCGGGCGCGCCCCTCCTCGCCGGCGCCTGACCGGGGCCGCGGCCCCGGGGGGCTCAGGCGTGGCTGAGCAGAGCCGCCAGCGCCACGAGCGGTACGCCGAACGACATCGCCCGCAGCGCTCCTTCCAACGGCACCAGCAGGGTCGCCCGGGTCAGGGGTACGTCGGTGCCGTCGGCCCGACGTACGGTGCCGTCGAGGTCCATGGTCCGACGGCGCAGCTCTCGCGCCGGCGTGCTGAGACGGCGCTGGGTGTAGGTGAGGGCCACGGCGGCGGCGGTCGCGGCGACGACGGCGAGAACCCCCGAACCGTCGAGTCCCGGCGCCTGCGCGAGATAGCCCACCACCACCGGGAAACCGCCCCAGCCCAGGCCGAAGGTGAGGTCGTTGTGGAGGCGGCCCCCGGCCAGCTCCAGGTTGTAGCTCACCACCAGCCCGACGCCCACCGGCACCGCCACCGCGAGCGGCCAGTTCGTGCCGTCCCACCAGAAGGCGCCGTACACACCGAGCGCCGCCGCGACGAGCAGCGCGACGGCGGCCCCCAGCGCCAGCCCGCGGTCGCCGAACGCCGTCCCGAGCGGATGTCCCACCCGCTCGTCCAGGGCGTGGGCGGCGACACCGACCGCCAGGAAGAAGCCCAGCACCGTCAGCAGCAGCGGGGTCCAGGCGACCCGCGGTACGAGGGCGGCGCCCAGCACGCCGTAGCTGAGGTGCCAGAGGGTGTACGGCGGGTGGAGGAGCGTCCAGCCGTCCGCCAGCGCCCCTCCCCGGCGCGCGTAGTACGCCGGCCGTTCAGACACTCGTTCGTCGTCCACGCATGACCAACCCTCCACCCAGGCTCATCGCACGGGTCTGCACGTCCTCGAACCCGGCCGCGCGCCACATGGCGACGTGCCGCTCCACGGGGTAGCTGCGGTAGTGCTCCTCGATCGACGGGCCGAGGAACCGCCCGACCCGGGCCCACTCCCGACCTCCTGTCAGGAAGCCGGCGCCGGGAAGCACCACGCGGGTGTACAGCCGCCAGGCGGGCAGCCACACGGGCCCGGGTGGTACGGCGAACTCCAGGCTCGCCACGGTCCCGCCGGGCCGCACCACCCGGGCCAGCTCGCGCAGGGTCGCCTCCGGGTCGGTCACGTAGCGCAGGAGATAGGTGAAGGTCAGGGCGTCGAACGTCGCGTCCGGGAAGGGCAGCTGCTCGGCGCGGGCGACCGCGAGCCGGATCCGCCGCTCACCCGCCGCGGTCACGCGGTCGCGTCCGCGGTGCAGCATCTGCTCGGTGAGGTCGACCCCGGTGATCTCGGCGTCCGTCCGGCGCGCCAGCATCAGGGCCACCCCGGCGGTCCCGGTCGCCACGTCGAGCACCGACCGCGGCCGGCCCTCGGCGACCGCGCCGACCATGGCGCTGCGCCAGCGACGGTTCTGCCCGAACGACAACAGCTCCTCCAGCGCGTCGTAGCGCGCGGGCAGACCGTCGAAGAGATCGCGGGCGAAGTCGTTGGGCTCGTCCCGCGAGCGGCGTACCGCCGCGTCCCACCGTCGTGCCATGACACCTCCGCGCCCACCGTAGACCGGCGTTCTGAGCCGGCGAGAGCCCTACACCTCGAAGCGGTACCCGATCCCGGGCTCGGTGACCAGGTGGCGGGGGCGGGAGGGGTCGTCCTCGAGCTTCTTGCGGAGGCCGCCGACGTACACGCGCAGGTAGTTGCTCTCCCGGCTGTACGTCGGCCCCCACACCTCGTGCAGGAGGTCCTGCTGGCTGACCAGGCGGCCGGGGACGCGGACCAGCATCTCCAGCAGACCCCACTCCGTGGGGGTCAGCCGGACCACCGAGCCGGCCTTGGTGACCCGTCGCGCCGGCAGGTCGATCACGAGGTCGCCCGCCTCGAGGACCGGGACGTCGGATCCCGCCCGTCGCGCGGCCGCCCGGATCCGCGCCAGCAGCTCCTCCATCCCGAACGGCTTGGTGACGTAGTCGTCGGCGCCGAGGTCGAGTGCCTGCACCTTCTCGGTCGACTCGGCGCGCGCCGACAGGACCACGACCGGAGTCGTGCTCCACGCCCGCAGCCGTCGCAGCACCTCGACGCCGGAGAGGTCGGGCAGGCCGAGGTCCAGGACGACGAGATCGGGCCGGTCCTCGCGCAGGGCCTGGAGCGCGGACCGGCCGTCGGCCGTCATCAGCACGTCGTACCCGGCGGCGCGCAGGCCGATCCCGAGCGTGCGCCTCAGGGTCGCGTCGTCGTCGACCAGCAGGACTTTCACGGCTCGGCTCCGGGGAGGTCGAGGACCATCGTGAGGCCCCCGCCCGGCGTGTCCACCGCCTCGAGCGAGCCGCCCTGGGCCTCGGTGAGCCCGCGCGCGACGGCCAGGCCCAGGCCGACACCGGTGCCGACGTCGCCCTTGCGCTGGAACGGCTCGAAGATCCGACCCCGCAGCGCCGGCTCCACCCCGGGCCCGTGGTCGACGACCCGAAGGGTCACGCGCGTCGGACACGTCTCGCCCTCGACCTCGACGGCGTCGCTGAAGCGCAGGGCGTTGGCCACGAGGTTGGCGACGACACGCTCGAGGAGCCCGGGGTCGACGTACGCCGTCGGGAGCTCGCCGACGTGCACGCGTTCGGCGCCCTGGAGTCCCGCCAGCGACCGGCGTACGACCTCACCGAGCGGCACGTCGTGCGCGATGGGCGTCACGGCGCCGGTCTCGAGCCGGCTCATGTCGAGCAGGTCGCTGACCATCGTGGTGAGCCGCGCGATCGACGACTCCATCGCGTCGAGGAGCTCGTGCCGCTCGCTCTCGTCGAGCCGGTGGTCGTGGGTCTGCAAGGTCTCGGTCGCCGAGCGCAGTCCGGCCAGTGGGGTGCGGAGGTCGTGGGAGACCGCGGCGAGGAGTGCCGTGCGGGTGCGGTTGCCGGCCTCGAGCTGCCGCGCCGCCATGGACTGGCGGACCAGCTCCTCGCGCTCACGGAGCACGCCGACGTGCGAGGCGAACGCCTGTGCCACCGAGCGTTCCCGCGGACCGAGCGACGCCCCCGCGAGCACCAGCCAGCCGCCGGCGCCGGCCGGCACGACCGCTGCCCCGGGCACGGGGACCGGCTCCTCGGTGACCAGCTCGGCGTGCTCGGCCCCGAAGGTCGCCCGGGCGAGGTCGAGGAGGCGGGGTACGTCGTACTCTCCGCCGAGGACCGAACGGTTGAGCATCGCCAGGGTCGCGGCCTCGCTCTCGGCCGAGGCGGCCTGCTCACGGCGTCGCGCCGCGGCGTCGACGACCGCGGAGACGGCCACCGCGGTCACCAGGAACACCACGAGGGTGAGCACGTCGGGGGCGCGGTCGACGGTCAGGGTGTGGACCGGCGGGGTGAAGTAGTAGTTGAGCAGCAGGGCCGCCACCAGGGCTCCGACCAGTCCCGGCCAACGGCCGCCGACCAGAGCGGCGAGCACCGTGAGGCTCAGGAAGCACATGCTCTCCAGTGACAGCCCCGAGCGGGTGCTCCGCGCGTGGACGAGCGCGGCGGTGAGGGCGGGCAGCCCGACGACCACCAACAGCCAGCCCCCAGCGACGCGCCATCGGCCGAGCCGGCCGGCCGCGCGGGTTTCCACCCACCCAGTGTTGCCCATCCGCTGCTCGTCCGCCGGTCGAGGAGGTCGTTCGTCGAGCACCTCGGAACCAGCGTGCCGGGCCACCCTCACCCCACGTGGACGTGGGGACGTAGCAGCGGGTCGGGCTCGGCGCGGCGCAGCACCTCGCGGGTCACCGGTGCCACCTCGCCGAGGCCGAACAGGAGGAAGCGCAGCAGCTGCTGGAGCGGGTTGCCCTCGGTCCACTCGAAGTAGACATGCGGGATCACGCCGGTGTCGTCGCGGATGCGGAGGGCCAGGGCCGCGAGGGCGTTGGCCACCGAGGGCGCCTCGACCGCCATCACCCGGTAGTGGTGGTGGAGCACCTCGCCCCGGACGTGCAGCCGGCCTTCGAAGTCGCTGGGGTCGACGACGGTCACCTCCACGAAGATCACGTCGGGGTCCGCCGGGAGGTCGTGGTCACGACGCAGCCGGCGGAGCTTGTCGACGTACTCCTCGGCGTCGCGGTCCGCGGTCTTGTGGGCCACCAGCCGGATGGTGCGGCGCGCGCAGTCCCGGAGGAACACCTGGCTGGTCGCGTCGAAGTCGATCTCGCGGGCGCGCAGCTCGAAGACGCGCCTCACCCGCGAGGCCAGTGAGACCGCCACGATCGCGGCGATGAAGCAGCCTCCGATCTTGACGCCGTCGGGGCGCTCGACCACGTTGCTCACGGTCGTGTAGGCGAGGACCACGGTGACCACGGCGAACCCCACCGTGCGAGCGCGTTGCCCCGCACGGCGGGCAGCGAGCGTCACCGCGGTGGCTGCGCTGGTGAACAGGACGAGCACCCCGGTCGCGTAGGCGCTGCCCTGGGCGTCGACGCCCGCGTCGAAGATCCAGGTGATGAGGAACGCGGCACCGGTGAGGATCAGCACCAGCGGTCGCACCGCACCGGCCCATTCCGGAGACATCCCGTACCGGGGAAGGTAGCGCGGGACCAGGTTGAGCATCCCGGCCATGGCGGAGGCACCGGCGAACCACAGGATCGCGATCGTGGAGGCGTCGTACGTCGTGCCGAAGGCGTTGCCGAGGTACTCGTGCGCGAGGTACGCCAGGGCACGGCCGTTGGCATGGCCACCGGGCTGGAACTCGTGTGCCGGGATGAGCAGCGTCGTCGCGAAGGAGCTGGTGACCAGGAAGACGCTCATCACCACGGCTGCGGTCGTCAGCAGCCGCTTGGTGCCACGGATCCGGCCGAGCGGCCGGGCTTCGGTGTCGGAGGTGTCGCCCCGGACGTGAGGCATCACCGCGACCCCGGTCTCGAAGCCGGACATGCCCAGGGCGAGCTTCGGGAAGACGAGCACCGCGACCGCCAGCATGGTCACGGGGTTGCCGTGCTCGGTGACGAGTGCCTGGCGCCAGTCGGGTACCAGCTGCGGGTGAGTCGCGACGTGTGCGAGCGCGACCGCGATCACCACCGTGTTCAGCACGAGGTAGGCCACGACAAGGGCGACTGCCACGCCGATCGCCTCGGTGAAACCACGCAGGAAGACCGCACCGAGCAGCGCGACTAGCACGAGCGTGGTCGGGACCTGATGGCCGGACAGGTAGGGACGGACGTTGGGGTTCTCGATCAGGTGGGCGCTGGCGTCGGCGGCGGAGAGCGTGATGGTGATGATGAAGTCGGTGAGGGCGAATCCCAGCAGCGCGAGCACGAACAGCTTGCCCTTCCAGAAGCTCAGCAACCGCTCGAGCATCGCGATCGAGCCCTCGCCGTGCGGGCTCTCCTCGGCCACCCGGTGGTAGACCGGAAGTGCCCCGAACAGAGTGAGCGCGACCAGCACGAGGGTGGCGATCGGGGAGAGCAGACCGGCCGCGAGAGCCGCGATTCCGGGCTGGTAGCCCAGGGTCGAGAAGTAGTCGACGCCGGTCAGGCACATGACCTTCCACCAGGGCCTGCCGGCGTCTGCATGGTTGACCTCGCCCTCGGTGACCAGCCAGTCCTTCGCACGCCGGCGCAGGGGGACGGCGGCGCTCATCGACGGGCCCCGGTGGAGCTGGTGGACCTGGTGGACCCGGCGGATCCGGTGGACCGGGTCACGGTGAGGGCGACGCCGACCAGGAGGCTGAGGACGAGGGTGTCGTGGGCGGCATCGAACCCGAGCACTCCGTAGCGATGCTCGACGAAGCCGTCGTCGAGCAGCCAGCCGACGACCGCGCCGCAGAGGCCGCTCGTGGTGCTCATCCCGACCGAGGTCAGCGCCACCAGGACCGCGAGCGCGCCCAGCACGGCGTACGAGGGAAGGCCGGCGACACGTGCCACGTCGACGGCAGCGAGGCCGCCCCACAGCACGATCCCGACCCGGGTCCCGGCCAGCTCGTGCCAGGCGACGGCGACCTCGCTGCCGTCGCGTGTCGTGACGTGGTTGCTCACGCCCTCAGCGTCTGCCGCGGCGGGGTGCGGCTCACGGGTCTTGACGCGATCCTGACGGGGGTGTCGCCGAGGTCACAGGCCCCGGCGGTCACCCCAGCAGTTCGGCCGCCAGGCGATGGATCAGGTCGGCGCCGTGCCGGGTGAGGATGGACTCGGCGTGGAACTGGATGCCGCGGAAGTGCGGACCCCGGACCAGGTGGACGTCGCCCGTGGCGGGGTCGACGTCCACGGTGACGCCGTCCGGCAGCGCGGTGTCGGTGCCCACCCGGCCCACGAACGTGTTGTAGAAGCCGACCCGCTCCCGGCGCCCGTCGACCGTGATCTCGTCCTGCGTGCCCTGGAAGACGATGTCCTTGTAGGTCAGCGGGATCCCGAGCCGGTCGCAGAGGACCTGGTGGCCGAGGCACACCGCCAAGAAGGGCCGGCCGGCGGCGAGCAGCCCGTCGACGGCACGGCGGAACGTCGCGATCCTCGGGTCGTCGCCGTCGCGCGGATCGCCCGGGCCGGGCCCCACGATCACCAGGTCGGCGTCGGCGAGGCTGTGCTCACCACGGAGGGCCTCGTCGTACGCCGTGTGCGGGACGACCGTGCTCGTCATCCCGGCGACGCCGAGGACGTGGCGCAGCATGTTCACGAAGTCGTCCTCGCCGTCGAGGATCGCGACCCGACTTCCGGCCAGCGCCGGGTCGGGACGGGCCCCGGACTGGTCGGTGAGCCAGAACGACGCCAGCCGCTGGTTGCGCGTGTTCAGGGCGAGCAGAACGTCCTCGTCGTTGACGAGCTCGGCGATGTTCACGTCCGTCGCCGGAGGCGGTGGCGCGAGCCCGAACGCCGAAAGGATTCCGCCGGCCTTCGCGCGCGTCTCGGCCACCTCGTACTTCGGGTCGGAGTCGCGCACGAGCGTGGCGCCCGCCGTGACCGTCAGCCGGCCGTCGAGCCCGACGTCGGCGGTACGGATCACGATCGGGGAGTCCACGACCGGGGCGCCCTCGGCGTCGCGGCCGAGGATCGCGAGGGCGGCACCGTAGTAGCCGCGGCCCTCGGACTCGTACTTCCTGATCAGGCGGCAGGCGTTCCGGACCGGGCTGCCGGTGACGGTCGCGGCGTACATGGTGTCGCGGAGCACCTCTCGGGGATCGCGGCTGGTGCGTCCGGCCAGGAAGTACTCGGTGTGGATCAGGCGGCTCATCGGCTTCAGGAACGGCCCGAGCACCTGGCCGCCCTTGTCGCAGATGTCGCACATCATCTTCAGCTCCTCGTCGACGACCATGAAGAGCTCGTAGATCTCCTTCTCGTCGTGCAGGAACTCCAGCAGGTCGCGGCGTGCGTCGTCACCGCCGAGCCGGAAGGTGCCGCTGATCGGGTTCATCCGCACGTCCTCGCCGTGCACCGACACGTGCCGCTCGGGGCTCGCGCCGATCAGGTAGCGATCGCCCGTGAAGAAGAGGAAGGTCCAATAGGCGCCGTGCTCGCGCTGGAGGAGACGCCGGAAGACGGTGAGCGCCTTCGTGGCGTCCCAGTCGGCCACCTGGGCGCGGTAGTGGCGCCCGACGACGAGGTTGGCGCCCTCACCCTGACCGATCTCGTCGCGGATGATCGTGGCCACGAGGTCGGCGTACGCCGCGTCGTCGATGTCGAAGCCGCCCCGGTCGGCGAGCTCGACTCCGGTGTCGTCGATCGCCTCGACCACCTCCTCGACGGTGAGCTCGAGCTCGGTCTCCACGTCGACCACGACCAACGGGGTGCCGTCGTCGTGCGCCTCGAAGCCGCGCTCGCGCACCTGCCGGAACGGCACGGCCACCAACCGGTCGGCGACGTGACCGTGCTCGGGGACGCCCCCCTCGAGCGGGATGTCGAGCAGCGACGCAACAACCCGACGCCGGCCGCCGACGAGGCCGACCGTCTGGCGGTCACCGGCGCGGGTCGACCGCCGGATGATGGCCCACGCCGGGTGTCCCTGGAGCGCGGCGATGGCCTCCCGGGCGCTCTGCCCTCTGACAGGGAGGTCGGCAGTCATGGCGCTCGACCCTACCGACGCTCAGCGGACACCCCTCGTCGCGCTCGCAGGGTGGTTGACGAGGGTGCCCTCCGTGGTGGAAGGGGGCGCTCTAAGACGTCGGGAGGTTGAGGGCCGACCCGGTGGCCGCCTGACAACGCTGACCCGGCACATCTCGTGTCAGGTCAGCGTCGTGCGGCGCACGCTTGTGACGCTCAGCCCAGGTGTCGCGTGTAGCTCACGCAGTCACCCTGGTTCTTGAACACAGGGTCGTTGAACTGCATCCAACCGCCTCGCTTGCAGTCGTCGGCCGTGGTCGGCCGCACGCCGGCGGGGGTCACCTCGAACGCCGGCTGGAACCCGGTCCAGCAGCCCGCGTCGTACCGGAACGTACCGGTCCCCCCGGTTCCGGAGTCGCAGTACGCGTCCCCCGAAGTCGAGTTCAGGTACGCGTCGTCGGGTGTGGGCTGGCTGCCCGCGGTCGGAGCGTCGCCGACGAGGCCGACGTTGAGCGAGTCGTAACCGCAGCCACCGTCGCTGGTGTAGCAGGCGGTCCCCTCGCCGTACGGCGAGGCGCCGTAGTGCGTCGTGTTGTAGGCCAGGCTGACGATGACCTTGTCCGGCCAGGTGACGCCCGCTCCCGTGGCGTCGAAGGTGATGGGTGTGGCCAGGCCGTTGTAGCACGCCGTTCCATCGGACCAGCGCCCGTTGGGCGGGTTCCCGTCGTCGCACATTGCGATAGCCGAGGCCGACGGCCGGTAGGGGATCTCGAAGGTCTGAGTGATCGAGGTGACCAGGCTGCCGACCGAGTTGTCGTCGTTCACGTCGTAGACGTTCATGGTGATCGGCTCGGAGAAGGTCGACCCCGGCGTCGTGCTGCAGTCCGCACCGTTCCAGGTCCCGGACTCGCAGCCCCAGCTGCTCATCAGCACCGTGAGCTGGAGCCCGGTCCGCTGCGTTCCGGCGAGCTGGATCTGGCCACCGAACTCAGAGGTTGACGTCGCCTCGTAGCCCAGGCTGGGGACGTTCCCGACCGATCCGCCGGGGATGTCGTCGTAGAGAGGCGCTGGGCTCGCTGACGCCGGCCCGGTTCCGGTGGTGAGAAGAAGTGCGGCCACCGCGCCGAGCACGGCGCTCACCTGTTGAAGTCTTCGCATGTCCTGACTCGTCCTTCCTGTGCCAATTCGGATGGACGAGGTATACGTCCCGCCCTGACCAAAAGCACGGATTCCGAGCCACTGCCGGCCAAGTCTGACCACTCGGCCAGCTCTATCGCCGCTTCGGGCCAGGGGTCAGCGCACGAGGGTCAGCAGCTGGGTGGCGCGGGTGAGCACGACGTAGAGCGTGGCCCGGCCGGTCGGCGACTCGGACTCGATCGCGTCGGGGTCGACGACGACGATGCCGTCGAACTCCAGGCCCTTGGTGTCGATGCCGGTCAGCACCACGATCCGGTCGTCACCCGCTGCGGCGGGGTCGGTGGCATGGGGAGCGTCGGCGGAGAGCTCCGGCCACGACGCCAGCCACCCCGCGACCTCCCGACGACGGGAGAGCGGGACGACGATCGCGATCGTGCCGGCGACCTGGCCAGCGATCTCGGTGAGCTGTTCGCGCACGGTGGTCGCCAGGTCGTCGCCGGCTGGCACATCGCGGGGAGACACGCCCGTCGACCGGACCGCGGTCGGCAGGTCGGCGTCGAGACCGACCCGCTCGGCGTACGACGCGGCGTACTCATAGATCTCGGCGGAGTTCCGGTAGTTGGTCGAGAGGTGGAACTCGTGCAGGTCCTTGCCCTCGATCGCGGCCACCCGCGCTGCGGCCGACTCCTCGGGGACCGGCCATGACGACTGGGCGGCGTCGCCGACGATCGTCCAGGTGGCGGCCCGGCCGCGGCGGCCGACCATCCGCCACTGCATCGGGGTGAGGTCCTGTGCCTCGTCGACGAGCACGTGGGCGTAGCGGTCGTCCTCGATCCGGTGGGACGGCGGCTGCCAGGGACCGACCCCGGGTCCGAACTCCCGCTCGGCCGCAGTGGTCAGCTCCCGCAGGTCGCTGCCCGCCCACTCGAACAAGCCGGCGTCGTCGACCTCGTGGTCCTCACGAGCCCGGTCGGGCACGTCGCCGAGGGCGTAGCGGAGCTCGTCGACCAACGGGACGTCCTCCACGGAGAGGTCCGCCCCCTGCCACGACTCCACGAGCAGCCGCTGCTCCTCGGCGCTGATGACGCCCTCGCCGACCCGGGCCAGGAACTCGGGATCGCGCAGCCAGGCCAGCACCTCGGGCGCGGCGAGGGGCGGCCACCACGACAGGGCGAAGTCGACGAAGGCCTGCGACGACAGCATGTCGTCGTCGAAGGCCTCCCGGCCCCGTTCGCGGCAGCGATCCCCACGCACCTGGCGCCACATAACATCTAGCAGCGCCGAGGCCACCCGCGGCAGCTGCCGGTTGCGCTGGCCCTGGCCCATCAGCTGGCGACGGAGCTTCCCCAGGGCGCTGCGGTCGAGGTGGATCACGTCGTCGCGCCAGAACACCCGGAACTCCTTGGGCGAGCCCGGGGCCTGCTGGCGCGCCGTACGCCGCATCAGCTCGGCCATCCGGCCGGAGCCCTTCACCGTGGCGGCAGCAGGATCGTCGTGCCGGGTCGCGCGGACGCCCTCGACCACCTCGCCGAGGGAGCGCAGGGCGACCGCGGTCTCACCGAGCGAAGGCAGCACCCGCTCGATGTAGCGCATGAACACGCCGGACGGGCCGACGACGAGGACGCCGCCCGTCTCGTAGCGACGCCGGTCGGTGTAGAGCAGGTACGCCGCGCGGTGCAGCGCGACGACCGTCTTGCCGGTGCCGGGCCCGCCGCTGATCGCGACCACGCCCTTCGCCGGGGCTCGGATCGCCCGGTCCTGCTCGGCCTGGATGGTCGCGACGATCGAGTGCATGGAGCGGTCACGAGCCCGGGAGAGCTGCGCCATCAGCGCACCCTCGCCCACGATCGGCAGATCCGTCTCGGCCCCGGCATCGAGCAGCTCGTCCTCGACGCCGACGACCTGCGAGCCCGAGCAGCGGAGCACCCGTCGCCGGATCACGTCGTGCGGCTCGGCGGCCGTCGCCTGGTAGAACACCGCCGCCGCCGGCGCGCGCCAGTCGATCAGGAGGGAGTCGCGCTTGTCGTCGCGCAGCCCGATCCGGCCGATGTAGCGCGGCTCCCGGTCGACCCGCTCTTGAAGGTCGAGCCGACCGAACACCAGCCCCTCGTGGGCGGCGTCGAGCTGGGCGATCCTGCGCGCGGCCTGGAAGACCATCGCGTCACGCTCGACCAGGCCGCCCTCGTGACCGAGCGCCCCGCGCCCGTGCCCTTCCCGCGCGAGCGCCTGGGCGTTGCGGGCGGACCTCTCCAGCTGGACGTAGACCCGGTCGACGAAGGCCTGCTCGGTTGCGAGCTCAGCGGTCAGCAACTCGTCAGCCAACGGTGGTTTCTCCTCGAGCTCCCCGACCGCCCCCGAAGCCGGGACGGAAATCGCCAAGTCTCTCATCGTATCGGCTGCCTTCCCCAGCCGCCGTCAGGATCGGGCACATCGGGCGACGGCGTGCCGTGTGACAGGCTCGGCGCGTGAAGGTCTACATCTCGGTGGACGCCGAAGGCGTGGCCGGCATCTCCGACTGGGAGCAGTGCATCGCCGGCGGCGACGACTACCCGTTGGGCCGCGACCTGATGCTCGGCGAGGTCAACGCGGCCATCGACGGAGCGGTCGAGGCGGGCGCCGAGCAGATCCTGGTCAACGACAGCCACTCGCTCATGCGCAACCTCCCGCCCGGCGAGCTCGGCGGCCACGCGTCGTACCTCTCGGGGCGGTTCAAACCCCTGTACATGATGGAGGGCCTGGACGCGTCGTACGACGTCGCGCTCTTCCTCGGCTACCACGCCGCGATGCCGACGCCCGGGGTCCTGTCGCACACCTACAACCCACGTGCGATCGCGAACGTCGTCCTCAACGGCACCGTCACCGGCGAGGCCGGCATCAACGCGCTCGTCGCCCAGCACCACGGAGTGCCGGTCGCGGTGATCACCGGCGACCAGTACGTCGGACCCGAGGCCGCGCCGTTCTGCCCCGGCATCGACGCGATCGAGGTGAAGAAGTCGGTCAGCCGGTACGCCGCGGAGCACCTGCACCCCCACATCGCCCAGCAGCGGATCCGCGAAGGCGTCTTCCGAGCCCTGTCCGAGCCCGGGGCCGGTCCCCCGGTCCTCCATCTCCCGGCCACCCTCGAGGTCCAGCTGGTCTCGCCGGACATGGCCGAGCAGGCGACCTGGCTGCGGGGAGTCGAGCGCGTCACGTCCACGACCGTGCGGTTCGAGGACGACGACCCGCTGCGGCTCTACCGCACCTTCATGACCCTGGTCTTCCTGACCAGAAGCCTGGTCGAGACCCGCTGACCTCCCCCTCCGGTGGTTGAGGAAGACGCCCTGGCGCCTGTCTCGGAACCACCTGACGTGTCAACCTTTTGGAGACCCGACCCGGTTGGGATCGGTCAGGAGGGACGGTGGAGGAGTTCAGCCAGTACGTCGCCGCCCGCGGGCGCGCGCTCTGGCGCGCGGCCTGGCTGCTCACCGGCGACGCCCAGCTGGCCGAGGACCTCGCGCAGACAGCGCTCGCCAGGGCCTGGCCGCACTACGAGCGCGTGGCAGCGAACGGGTCGTTCGAGGCCTACGTGCGCCGAGCGATGGTCACCACGTACGTCTCGTGGCGGGGCCGGCGCTGGGTGGGCGAGATCCCGAGCGACCGCGTTCCTGACGCGACGACCGGCGAGCAGCCCGCCGACCTCGACCTGGTCCGCGCACTCGCGTCGCTCTCCCGGCAACAGCGGGCGGTCGTCGTGCTGCGCTACTTCGCCGACCTGACCGAGACCGACACCGCGGCGGCCCTGGGGTGCTCAGTAGGGACGGTGAAGACCCACCACACCCGGGCGATCGCCGCCCTGCGCAGTTCCCGCCTCCTCCGACCAGACGACCGTGAGGAGGCTCGATGACCGACCTGACACCTGGTGAGCGGACCCTGCTGATGACCCGTCTGCGCGAGGGCATCCCGGAGGCACCGGGCCTCGCCGATCTCGCGCCCGGCGCGGAGTCGCGTGCCCGGCGGGTACGCCGTACCCGACGGATCGGTGTCCTCGTCGCGGCTGCGGCAGTGGTGGCCGCTGTGGTCGCCGTTCCGCCGCTGCTCAACGGGCACCCGACGCGGCCGACGAACCCTGAGCCCGCCCCCGCGCGCTGCGTCGCCCGGTCCGGGCTCGACCACGCGGACTTCCGGAAGGGGACTGCTGCGTGGGTGCGGTTCTGCCCCGATCTCTCCGTTCCCGACCAGGCCGCAGCCTTGGCGCCGCGGGGTGTGCTGACCGTCGGGGCGGCCGATCTCGTCAAGACGTGGCAGGTGGAGACGGAACACCTCGACGCGGAGCCGATGTGTGGGCTCGGGCGGCCCCCGGTGTTCTTCGTGCAGGTCGGGTTCACCGACGGGACCACCTCCCAGATCCAGCTCGTCTGCATGGGCCTGATCGAGCCGAGCCCGCAGGGCATCCCTGCCTTCGGCTCCGACCTGTACGACGCGCTGGTGACGGCGATCGGACGGCAGGACGACGCCAGGTACCCGTCCTACAACCCGCCCGGTCCCCCACGCGAGTGCCCGCGCACGCTCACCGACCCGGCTCGGATGAACCTCGACGGCGCCTCGGCCCGGGAGCTCGGCCCGGGCGGTCCCCTGCTGGGCCTGACGGCGACCGAGGCTCTGATCTGCCATTACCAGCATGGCCGCCTCGTCGGCAGCAGCCGCACAGTGGACCCGGAGAGCCTACGGCTCGCCTCCGGGATCGACTGGCAGTACGGCGGTCGCAACACCCGGCACAACCTCTCCCACTTTCCCGTGTACGCGCACCCGTTCGGGTCCTACCTGGTGACCATCCGCGACAAGAGCGATACCTGGCGCACGTTCACCGTCACCGGTCGCTTCGGCGCGCTGCGTCTGTACCGCGGTGGTGGAACCGTCACCGAGCCGGGGTACGCGGAGGCGGGGCTCCTGCATCTCCTCGGGGTCCCCGGCACCTGAGGGGGCGATCGGGCTCAGTCGACGCGCTCGTAGAGCGAAACCCCGAACGCGCCGTGCCCCTGCCCTCCGATCCACCAGCGCCACTCGGTCGAGGGCGGGCACCGGGAAGGTCGTCTACCGCTTCCGACTCAGGAAGGCCGTCATCGCCTCGCGCGCCTCGTCCGAGGCGAACAGCCGGGCACTGAGGGCGGCCATGTCCTCGCCGAGCGCATCGATGCGGCGTACCAGGTCGGCGTTCAGGATCCGCTTGGACTCGCGCAGCCCCTGGGGCGCACCGGTGGCGAGCTGACCGCAGACGGTCGCCACGGTGTCGTCGAGGTCGGCGGCCGGCACCGCCTGGGTGACGAGGCCGTACGCCGCCGCCTCGGCACCGGTGAAGACCTCGCCGCCCAGCGTGGTCAAGGCAGCAGCACGTGGGTTCATCCGCGCGTGGACCGTGAGCGAGATGATCGCCGCGGCCAGGCCGAGCTTCACCTCGGTCAGGGCGTACGTCGCGTCCGCCGCGCTGATCGCGACGTCGCTGGCCGCGACGATCCCGATGCCACCGGCCCTGACCGCGCCCTCGATGCGGGTGACGACGGGTTTGTCCATGGTCGCGACCAGGCGCTGGAGGGCGACGATCCGGCGGGCGCCTTCCTCCATCCCCACCGTCGTGGCCTCGGACAGGTCGGCTCCCGAGCAGAACACCTTCCCCTCCTGCCGGACCAGCACGACCCTGACGTCGTCATCGGCGTCTGCCCGCTGGAGCCGCTCGACCAGCTCGCGCACCAGCTGCTGCGACAGGGCATTGCGGTTGTGCTGGGAGTCGAGAGTGATGGTCGCGACTGCTTCGGACACGGCGTAGTGGACCAGCTCATCGGCCATGCCCGGCATCCTGCCAGGCCCGCGGGCGCGCGTTGCTTCACCATGGGATGTCGACGAGCCGGCACTTCCCACGGCGTACCCACCGAGGGAAGTGACAACAGTTCGACATCCCATGGTGGAGCTGGGACGAGCCACCGCGATCCCGAACCGCCCCGCACCGAACCACCCGAACCGCCCGAACCGCCCCGCACCGAGCCACATCCGGGTCTAGCGTGGGGTGATGGTCGGGACCGACCGGGTCGCGGAGGCGTTCGCAGCGATGCCGCGGGAGGGCTTCCTGCCGCCGGCGCAACGGAAGAGTGCGGCGTACGACGGCCCCCTGCCGATCGGTGGTGGGCAGACCAACTCCCAGCCCAGCACGGTCGAGGCGATGCTGCGGCTCCTGGACGTCGGGACCGGCCAGAAGGTGCTGGACGTGGGTTCCGGCTCCGGCTGGACCACCGCGCTGCTCGCACACCTCACCGGCCCGTCGGGGCGGGTGCTCGCCGTCGAGCTGGACCCGGACCTCGTCGAGCTCGGCACCCGTCATCTCGACGGGGCGGGTGTGTCCTGGGCGAGCATCCACGAGGCCACCCCGGGTGTGCTCGGATTGCCCGGCGCCGCGCCGTACCACCGGATCCTGGTCTCCGCGATGGCCCGTCGGGTCCCCGACGACCTCGTCGCCCAGCTGCACACCGGCGGCGTCATGGTGATCCCCGTCGACGGCACGATGCTGCGCATCTCACGGTCGATGCAGGGGATCGGCATCACCCGGCACGGGTCGTACCGGTTCGTCCCGCTCAGGTGAGCGCCACGTCCCACAGGGCCGCGACGTGCCGCACGTCCGTGCCGCAGCAGCCGCCGACGATCTCCAGGTTCGGCAGGTGCTGCTCGAGCATCCGGTGCGACGGGACCAGGACGTCGAGATCTCCCTCGTCGAGGCTCTCGGCCTCGTCGAGCTCGGCATGGCTCTGCGTCGACGCGTTGCACCGGATCCCGTGGATCCGCTCGGCCCAGGGCCCGACCGTCTCGAACGCCGGAAGCACGTGCTGCGGGTGGGCGCAGTTGACCATGAAGTACGCCGGAGCCGTGTCCGCGTCCACCGTCATCACGGCCTCGCCCAGCGGCGTACCGTCCGGGAGCCGTCCGTCGGTCTCCACCGTGAACGAGATGACCGCCGGGATCCCCGCTGCGGCTGCCGCCCGCGCCACCCCGAGCGCCTCCCGCGTGTCGGTCATCGTCAGCGCCGAGACCTGGTCGGCACCCGCCGCCGCGAACGACCCGACCTGGGCGGCGTGGTACTCCGTGGCGTCGTCGACCCCTGAGCCGCTCCCCGCGGCGTACGCGTCTCCGCGTGGCCCGATCATTCCCACGACCGCGGTGCCGTCGACCCGGTCGCCCCATTCCTCGGCGAGCCCGCGGAGGAGGCCGATGGCGGCGCGGTTCACGGCGTCCAGTGCTGCCGCGTCGTCGCCGAGGGCGACGCCCCAGTCGGGGTTTGCGCGCCATGTCGGCGACTCCAGCCGCAGGCCGGTTCCCGCGCGCTCGGCGACGCCGGCGTAGCCCTCGTAGTAGGAGCGCAGCAGCGCCCGGCCGTCGTCGGTGCGCACCAGCGGGTACGCCGCGAACTCCGGCAGGTCCACGCCGTGGTGGAAGATCAGGTCCGTCTCCAGACCGCCGTCGGTGACGTAGCGCCACGGTGCTGACATGTCGTGCTCTCCTCACCCGAGAGCCGGCGTGGGGCCACGGTGCCAGCGGGCGGGGCCATGGGACAAGGACCGTTGCTCGCGACAACGGAGGATCGCGTCGCCCAGCAGCCGGACCCGACCTGGATGACCCATCGGGTTCCCGACGGAATGCTCGATCCGTCCGACGCGGGTCGCCCGGCGGGCGACCTACGTTGCCGGCATGTGGAGCTCGCTACCGACGCTGGCGGGGACCCTCGCCACGATGGTCTTCGCGCTCTCGACCCTGCCCATGCTCGGCAAGGCGCTGCGCAGCCGCGACCTGACGTCGTACAGCAGGGGCAACCTCGTGCTCGCGAACGTCGGCAACGCCGTCTACTCACTCTACGTCTTCCAGCTGCCCCTCGGCCCGATCTGGTTCCTGCACGGCTTCTACCTGCTGACGTCCGGGCTGATGCTCTTCTGGAGCTGGCGCTTCGCGCCCAGGGATGCGTCGACCTGCCCACTGCCGTCGTCCGGATGGGCAGGTCGCCCGATGCGGTCGGTCGCCCGCGATTCCTAACGTGATGGCCCATCCATCCAGCAGCCATCCGGCATCGAGACCGCGGAGCACGCCATGACACACGAGGACGTCGAGACCCTGATCATCGGAGCCGGCCAGGCCGGGCTCGCCACCGCCTATCACCTCACCCGCGCAGGGCGGCAGGTGCGGGTCGTCGACTCCCAGGCACGCGTCGGAGACGGCTGGCGGCAGCAGTGGGACACGCTACGGCTCTACAGCCCGGCCCGGTACGACGGCCTGCCGGGGCTGCGCTTCCCGGCATCGGCCTGGTCGTTCCCCGGCAAGGACGACGTGGCCGACTACTTCGAGTCCTACGCCGAGCACTTCGAGCTGCCGCTGCTGCTCGGTCAGCGCGTCGAACGTCTCGAGGCCGACGGAGACCGCTACCTGGCCACGCTGGACGATCGCACCATCGGGGCGGACAACGTGGTGGTTGCGACCGGCACCTTCGGCCGGACGCCGTACGTTCCCGACTTCGCCGAACGCCTCGACCCGCTGATCATGCAGCTGCACTCCAGCGAGTACCGGCGACCGTCCCAGCTGCGCGAGGGCCCGGCGCTCGTGGTCGGCGGATCACACTCCGGCGGAGACATCGCCTACGAGCTCGCCGAGCACCGCCCCACGATCCTGTGCGGTCGCGACACCGGTCAGATCCCGGTTCGCCTCGGCACGCCGATGTTCCGGGTCGCCTTCCCGATCGTCGTCTTCGTCTTCAGCCACGTCCTGACCCGGCGTACCCCGATGGGACGCAAGGAGATGGACGAGTTCCGTTTCCACGGCGGGCCGGCTCTCCGGGTGAAGCGCGCCGACCTGGTCGCGCGTGGTGTCGAGCGCGTCCACGACCGCGTCGTCGGTGTCGAGAACGGTCGACCGCTCCTCGCCGACGGTCGCGCGCTCGACGTGGCCAACGTGGTCTGGTGCACCGGGTTCCAGCAGGCGTTCGAGTGGATCGACCTCCCCGTCTTCGACGCGAACGGCTGGCCCGAGGAGCTCCGCGGCGTCGTCGACCGGGCCCCTGGGCTGTTCTTCTGTGGCCTCGGGTTCCAGTCCGCCGCGAGCTCGATGCTCATCCATGGTGCCTGTCGGGACGCGGCGTACGTCGCCAAACAGATCCAGCAGCGAAGCCGGACGAACCAGCAGCGCCTCCGGGCGGCCTGAGGAACCTCGCGGGGACCGCGCCGAGCGGCGTAGCCTTGGCCGAGGGGTTGTCATGGGCATCGTCGACGATCTGGTCGCGGGCCGGGAGGCCTTCGAACGCCGAGACTGGGCCGTCGCGCGCGACCGGCTGTCGGCCGTCGGCTCCGGTGACCTCGGGGCCGAGGACCTGGACGCCCTGGCTGTCGCGTCGTATCTCGCCGGCGACCGGGACGCGTGCGTCGACGCTTGGCAACGCGCCTTCTCGATGCAGAGTCGGTCCGGTGCGACGCAGGCAGCGGTCCGGCTCGCCTTCTGGATCGCGCTGGTCATGTTCACCTCCGGCAACGAGTCGGTCGGGGCCGGTTGGGTGGCCAGGGCGGCCCGGATGCTCGAGTCGGAGCCGAAGGACTCGGTGGAGCACGCCTACATCGACGTCCACGCGACGTTCCGCCACATCATGGCCGGCGAGCTCCCGGTGGCCCTCGAGCTGGCCACCCGGGTCAGCGAGGCGGGTCGGCGGTTCGACGAGGTCGACCTGCTCGCGAACGGGCTCATGTGTCAGGGGCGGATCCTGATCTACCTCGGCCGGGTTCGGGAGGGCTTGTCGCTGCTCGACGAAGCCATGGTGTGCGTCGCCGGTGGTGGCGTGTCGCCGATCATGGCGGGCACCGTGTTCTGCTCGATGATCGAGGCCTGCCAGGAGATCGGCGACTTCCGGCGGATGACCGAGTGGACCACGGCCCTGACCCGATGGTGCGACGACCAGCCGACGCTGGTTCCGTTCACGGGCCAGTGCGCTGTCCATCGAGCCCAGATCATGCGGTCCCAGGGCGCCTACGGGCAGGCGCTGACGGAGCTCCGGCTCGCCCTCCACCGCTACCAGGCGAACAGCATGGACCCCGCCTGCGGCCTCGCGATCTACGAACGGGGGGAGGTGTTGCGGCTCCGCGGTGACCACGAGGCGGCTGCTGCTGCCTACGACGAGGCGGCGGCGTACGGTCACGACCCGCAACCCGGCCTGGCGCTGCTGTGGCTGGCGTCGGGCCGTACCAGCGCGGCGGTGGCGGCGGTGCGACGCCTGCTCGGCGAGTTCGCCGACCCGGTGCATCGGAGCCGGATCCTGCCTACTGCCGTCGAGGCGTTCCTGGCCGACTCGGACCCCGGGGCCGCGAGTGTCGCCGCCGACGAGCTGGACTCGATCGCCGGGTCGTTCGAGTGCACCTCACTCACGGCCGTCGCGGCCTGTGCTCGCGGTGCCGTCTCCCTCGCTGCCGGTGACCCGACCGGTGCGCTCCCCTCGCTGCGGCGTGGGTGGCAGCTGTGGCAGCAGCTCGGGGCCCGGTACGACGCGGCCCGCGTGCGCAACCTGATCGGGCTGGCCTTCCGGGCCTTGGGCGACGAGGAGTCCGCGACCGCCGAGCTCCGAGTGGCACGTCGTACCTTCGCCGATCTCGACTCGGTCGATGACGTGCGCCGGGTGGACGCCCTGCTGACGCGCTCGTTCCCCGATCGGCTGACCGCCCGCGAGGTCGAGGTGCTGCGCCTGGTGGCCGCGGGGCACACCAATCCTCGGATCGCGGCAATGCTGTTCCTCAGCGAGAAGACGGTCGCCCGCCACCTGAGCAACATCTTCGGCAAGATCGAGGTCTCCTCACGCACCGCCGCCGCGGCGTACGCGATCGAGCACGAGCTCGTCTA
>JAICSC010000122.1 GCA_025937085.1 Nocardioides sp. | reverse complement strand
CCGGCGAACGCCTCGACGCGACGGACCAGCTCGGCCTCGGCGTCGTAGCGCAGCCACTCGCGCGGCGTGTCCTCCGCTTCCGCGGCCAGCCCCTCCTTGATCTCGTCGAGCGAGACCAGCGCGCAGCCGAGCCGCTCGGCGAGGGCGGTGGCCAGGCCGGTCTTGCCCGCACCGGGGACGCCGGTGACCACGACCAGCGGACCGGCCGCCCCGGCGCCGGATCCGCTCATAGCGACGCCACCCAGTTCCGCAGCAGCGCCGCGCCGGCCTCGCCGGACTTCTCCGGATGGAACTGGGTGGCGCACAACGGCCCGTTCTCGACCGCGGCCACGAACCGGTCGCCGCCGTGCTCCGACCACGTGACGAGCGGTGCCCGGGTGCGACCGTCGGCGTGCAGGTCCCAGGACCGGGCGGCGTACGAGTGGACGAAGTAGAACCGCTCCGTCTCGACCCCGGCGAAGAGAGCCGAGCCCGCCGGGACCTCCACGGTGTTCCATCCCATGTGCGGTACGACGGGGGCCTTCAGCCGCTCCACCACGCCCGGCCACTCGCCACAGCCCGCGGTCTCCCCCCCGTGCTCCACCCCACGCTCGAAGAGGACCTGCATCCCGACGCAGATGCCCAGGACCGGCCGCCCGCCCGCGAGGCGTCGGCCGATGGCCCGCGGTCCGTCGACCGCGCGAAGCCCCGCCATGCAGGCCGCGAAGGCGCCGACCCCGGGGACGACCAACCCGTCGGCGCTCTCGGCCGTCGCCCGGTCTGACGTGAGCTCGACCTCCGCCCCCGCCCGCTCCAACGCGCGGACGGCCGAACGGATGTTCCCCGAGCCGTAGTCCAGGACGACGACGCTCTTCCGTGGAGCACTAGCCACCGGGATCGGGGTCCCCGCGACGTTGTTCGACGGAGGAGCGGAGCGGGGGAGACGAAGAACGCCGTGGGGTGATCAAAGCGATCCCTTGGTCGAGGGGACGCCCGTCTCGCGGGGGTCGATCGCAACGGCGTCACGGAACGCCCGGGCGAACGCCTTGAACTGCGCCTCCACCAGGTGGTGGGGGTCACGGCCGGACAGCACCCGCACGTGCAGGGCGATCTGTGCGTGGAACGCCACGGTCTCGAAGACGTGACGGGTCAGGGATCCGGCGTACGACGCGCCGGTGGCCCCGCCGATCACGACGTACGCCTGCCCGTCGGGCTCGCCCACGTGAACGCAGTAGGGCCGGCCGGAGACGTCGACCGCGCACTGCACGAGAGCCTCGTCGAGCGGCACCATCGCGTCGCCGAACCGCCGGATCCCCTGCTTGTCGCCGAGCGCCTCACGCAGCGCCTGACCCAGCCCGATCGCGGTGTCCTCCACTGTGTGGTGGGCGTCGACGTGGGTGTCGCCCTCGGTGAGGACCGTGAGGTCGACCAGGGAGTGCCGCGCGAACGACGTGAGCATGTGGTCGTAGAAGCCGACCCCGGTCGAGACGTCGGCGCGACCAGCCCCGTCGAGGTCGACCCCGACGTGGACCTTCGACTCCTTGGTCTGCCGGTCGAGGGTGGCGGTGCGCGTCATGACGGGTTCTCTTTCATCACGGTGGAGAGTGCCTCACGGAATGCTGCCATCTCGGCGGTCGTCCCGATCGACACCCGGAGCCAGCCGTCCGGTCCGGTCTCGCGGATCAGGACGCCCCGGTCGAGCAGCCCCTGCCAGACGGCGTGGCGGTCGGGGAACGTGCCGAAGAGGACGAAGTTCGCGTCGCTCTCCGCAACCGTGAACCCCTGCCCTCGCAGCCACTGGACGGTCTCGTCGCGCTCGGTGCGCAGCCGGTCCACCGCACCGAGCAGCTCGTCGGCGTGGCGCAGCGCCGCGCGGGCGACCGCCTGGGTGACCGCGGACAGGTGGTAGGGCAGGCGTACGACTCGCAGGGCGTCACAGATCTCGGCCGACGCCGCAAGATAGCCGACCCGGGCTCCGGCCAGGGCGAACGCCTTGCTCATGGTGCGGGTCACGACCAGGTTGGGGTAGGTCGGCAGCAGCTCGAGGGCGCTCGGGGTCCCGGCGCGGCGGAACTCGGCGTACGCCTCGTCGACGACCAGCAGGCCCCGGTCGAGCACGTCGCACAGCGCACCGATCACCTCGTGTGGCAGGGCGGTGCCGGTCGGGTTGTTCGGAGACGGCAGGAGTACGACGTGCGGTCGCCGCTGGCGCACGAGGGTGACCGCCCGCTCGGGGTCGAGGCTGAAGTCCTCCTCGCGGTGGCCCACCTCCCACGCGGTGTGGGTGTCACGGGCGTACTCGGGATACATCGAGTACGTCGGAGCGAAGCTCAGCGCGAGCCGTCCGGGCCCCCCGAATGCCTGGAGCAGGTGGAGCATCACCTCGTTGGAGCCGTTGGCGGCCCAGACCTGGGCCGGCGTCACGCCGTGCCCGAGGTACGCCGCCAACGCTTCGCGCAGCGCCACGAACTCGCGGTCCGGGTAGCGGTTGAGATCGCGCGACGCCAGGGCGACGGCCCGCTCGATCTCGGCCACCACCGCAGCGGACGGCGGGTAGGGGTTCTCGTTGACGTTGAGCTGGACCGGGACGTCGAGCTGCGGGGCGCCGTAGGGCTGTATGCCCCGCAGCTCATCCCGCAGCGGCGGGGTCGCGAGACGCTCGCTGCTCTCGCTCCTCGACCCCCGGGTCACGAGGAGAACCGCAGCTTCACGGCCTCGCCATGGCCGGGCAGGTCCTCGGCCTCGGCGAGCGCGACGACGTGGTCCGACACCTCGGCCAGCGCCTCGCGCGAGTAGTCGACGACGTGCACAGCCTTCAGGAACGACCGCACCGAGAGCCCCGACGAGTGACACGCGCACCCGGCCGTGGGCAACACGTGGTTGGAGCCCGCGCAATAGTCGCCGAGGGAGACCGGGGAGAACGGGCCGACGAAGACCGCGCCGGCGTTGGAGACGCGTGCGGCGACCTCGGTGGCGTCGGCGGTCTGGATCTCGAGATGCTCCGCGGCGTAGGCGTTGACGACGTCGAGCCCCTGCTCGAGGTCGTCGACCAGGACGATGCCGGACTGCTGACCGCCCAGCGCCGCGCGGATCCGGTCGGTGTGCCGCGTCGCGTGCACCTGCTTGTCCAGCTCGGCCTCGACGTCGTCGGCGAGCCGGAGCGAGTCGGTGACGAGGACGCTCGCGGCCCGGGGGTCGTGCTCGGCCTGGCTGACCAGGTCGGCCGCGACGTACGCCGCGTCGGCGGTGTCGTCGGCGAGGATCGCGATCTCGGTCGGTCCGGCCTCGGCATCGATGCCGACCCGGCCCTTGAGCAGCCGCTTGGCGGCCACGGTGTAGATGTTGCCGGGCCCGGTCACCAGGTCGACCCGCTCGCACTCCCCCGCCCCGTAGGCGAACATAGCGATCGCCTGCGCCCCGCCCACTGCGTACACCTCATCGACGCCGAGCAGGGCGCACGCGGCGAGGATCGTGGGCGCCGGGAGGCCGGCGCCGAACGATCCGAACGGAGTCTTCCTCGGCGAGCTGGCCAGCGCGATGCTCGCGACACCCGCGACCTGCGCGGGCACGACGTTCATCACGACGCTCGAGACCAGCGGGGCCAGTCCGCCCGGCGCATAGAGCCCCACCCGGCGTACCGGCACCAGCCGATGAGTGACCGTGGCCCCGGCTCCCAGGGACGTGCTGACGTCGTGCTCGAGCTCGGCCTCGCAGGTACGCCGGAGCCGCGCGATCGACTCCTCGAGGCCGGCCCGGACGGCTGGATCGAGCTCGCCCAGGGCCCGCTCGAGTGCCTCCCGAGGCACGCGCAGCCGCTCCGGGGCAACCCCGTCGAACCTCTGCGAGAGCTCTCGGATCGCCGCCTCTCCGCGGGTGCGCACGGCCTCACAGATCGGGCGCACCAGCTCGACCGCGGCGTCGACGTCGAGGTCGGCGCGCGGAACGATCTCGCGGTAGTCCGCGGGCACGCTGCCACGCAGGTCGATACGCCGGATCATGCCCGAATCCTAGGTCGAGCGAGGACGTCCGTTCCGGACGGCAGCCCGGAATGGACACCGCAGCGAGCGGCCCAGCGCGCGGCACAGCGGGCGGCACAGCGCGCTTGCGCGCCAGCCGACCCACACGTGGCTACCCTCGACCCATGGGCGACACGCTCCCGATGTTCCCTCTGAACACAGTTCTGTTCCCGGGGATGAGCGTGCCGCTGCGGGTCTTCGAGGACCGCTACCGGGCGCTGGTCCACCACCTCCTCCGGGTGGAGGACCCGACCGAGCGGGTCTTCGGGTCGGTCGGCATCCGCGAGGGCTACGAGGTGGGCGAGCACGGTGCGCAGTGGCTGTTCCGGGTCGGCTGCCGGGTGAAGATGACCGAGGTCGAGGCGCATCCCGACGGCACGTTCGAGCTGGTCGCGGTCGGGCTCGACCGGATCGAGCTGGAGCACCTGGACACCTCCGGCGACTACCCGGTCGGCCGGGTCACCCCGCTCACCGAGCAGCACCTGGCCGTGCCCGAGATGGTCGCCGAGGCGGCCCGGCTGACCTTCGACGACTACCGGGAGGCCCTGCTCGAGATCGACCGCGAGCCGCCGGACGGCGACCTGCCGGAGGACCCGGCGTACTTGTCATGGGCGCTTGCCGCGCTGGCTCCGCTCACCCTCGCCCAACGGCAGGCGCTGCTCGAGGCCGAGGACGCCGAGGGTCGGCTCCGGATGGTCACCGACCTGCTGCGGGGCGAGCTGCACACGATGCGGGTGATCCCGTCGCTCCCCGCCACCGAGATCGCCCGGACCCGCTGGTCTCCGAACTAGAACAAGCGAGCAAGCGAGCAGCCGCGCGTGAGGAACGAACGCACGGCGTGGGCGAGCGCAGGTCGAGCGAGCCCACGGCCGAGCCTGCGAGGCCGTGCCAGGCGAGACGACGCCCGGCGACGGTGCCTGGGGCGGAAACCGAAGTCGGCTTACCGGGTCTCGAGACGGTCGCAGAACGACCTCCTCGACCACCCAGGGGTGTCAGTTCGTCGAGATCTTGACGGAGAACCGGGTCACGCCGTCGTCGGTCCACGTGGAGATGCCGACGGCCCTGAGCGGTGTCAGGTTGGCCAGGTCCTTCGCGTCCTCCCCCGCGGCCAGCTTGGTGATCGCGGGCTCGAAGGCGTCGACGTTCACGTAGAAGACCGAGCTGGCGTCGGCGGCGTCGGGCACGACACTCCGGAAGGTGCCGTCGTCTCCGAGGTTGCCCCCGGCGAGCAGGCGCTGGCGGTACGCGGGGGTGGGCCCGATCGCGACCAGGTCTCCCGAGTCGTCGGCGCCCAGGAAGGAGGCGTCGCCCACCTTCGCCCGGATCTTGTCCAGCACCCGCTCGATCGCGGCCGGGTCGCCCTTGACCGTGGCGCCGACGGGCAGTCCGGAGCCGTCCTGGGTGTTCTCGGCGGCCTCGAGGTCGAGGTCCTTGCTCACCGAGATCGCGACGCCGGAGCCGAGCAGGGTCTCGATGTCGTCGGGAATCGTCAGCCCGGTCTCACGCTCGAGCTGGCGCTGGCCGTCACCGGTGATGCCTCCGCCGAACAGTCCGTTGGCCAGGTCCAGACGCCGGCTCAGCCAGCCCGGCTTCAGTGTGGTGCTCACCGCCGCCGCAGTGTCGTCGGGAAGCCGGCGCACGAGCTCGCCACCCGTCGTCCCCGTGAAGTCGGCGAGCTCCGGTGCACTCCCGTCGCCGGCGGCGGCCAGCTCCAGGCCGTCACCGGTGAAGCGAAGGGTCGCGGCTCCGCCCTTGAAGCCCGACAGAGCCTCGGTGAACGGGTCGTCCTCCGGTCCGGAAGCGCTGGGATGGAACCCCGAGGGAACCACGACGCCGTCCTTCATCTCGGTCGCGTACGTTCCGCCGAAGAGGCCGTCGAACTTCTGGGCCAGGAGACGGCCGGCGTCAGGTGAGGCATAGGCGTTCACCACCCCCGCCTCGCCCACGGCCTTGGTCCACTTCTGGTACGTCGCGTCATCGGCGAGACTGCCGTGGGCTGTCGCGTCGGCCACCTTCTCGGCGTACCCCTGGTCGTCGGCCAGGACCGCCCAGCCGTTGTGCACCACGAAGCCGGCCGTGTCGCCGGTCTTGTCCGTGGCGCAGGAGTTGAGGAGGGAGAGGCCGTCCCGGGCCTTGTCGTCGTCCTTCACCTGCACGACCACCACCGAGTCGGGATCGGCGTCCGGCAGGTCGACCAGCGCCACGGCCGCCCGGTCACCGAGCCAGGGGTCGATGTCATGGTCGAAGTCGAGGTTCGCGCAGCCGGACTGCGAGACCAGCTCGTTGCCGAGCTTGTGCCGGAGCTCGTCCACGCTGTCGATGCCGACCTCGTCCTTGAAGGCTGGGAACTTGTTCAGGGTGCGGAAGGCGTCGATCTTCTGGCCGCCGGCGGGGTCGAGATCCACGCTGAGGTAGGCGACCGTTGCGGAGGGCAACGCCACGGCCGGCTGGGCACCCTGCTGGAAGAAGCTGAGCGCTGCCCAGGCACCCGCGCCCACGCCGAGCAGCGCGACGACGCCGCCACCGATCCACCAGGCGCGGCGGCCGCGGCGGCGGGTGCCGGAGGGCTCCTCGCCGGACGGCGCGGGCGGGAGCGGGCGGCCGAGGCCGCCTTCGAGATACTCCGGCGTGCCGGCCGGCGGTTGGTGCTCGGACATGTGCGATCTCCCCGTGAGCAAGGCGTGCACCTGCGACGTCTGCGGGCGCCGAGCCTACCGGTGGCGACCGCCGAGCACGCCGGGTTCGGGATGATCGGTGGATAGCGCGTCGCCCTTGTGGCGGCGGGCCCGCGCGCCCGGCCACGTGAAGTAGACGACCGCGAGCACGAACAGTGACGTCATCGGCCAGACCAGGTACGGCGTCCGTCCGGCCACGGTCAGCTCCCCGTGCACCACCTGACGTCCCTGCGTGTGGGCCGCGATCGTCGCCGGGTCAGCGGGGCCGAGCAGCGTGCCCACCCGCCACATCACCGCGGCGGCCAGCACGGAGCCGAGGATGACCAGCGCCAGCATCAGCAGCTCGCGACCGCGGGTCAGGATGCCGACCACCAGTCCCAGGAGTGCACTGGTCGCCGCGGCGACCAGCACGTAGAGGCCGGTGCCGGTGAAGGCCCCGCGGAGTGACGCGTAGCTGTCGTAGAAGACCTGGTGCTTGGAGATGATCTGCCCGGGCGGGGTCCAGATCGCCTCCCAGGCGACGCCCGCGACCGCGCCTAGCACGGCGTACGCGAGCAGCACGAGGAGCACCGTCCGGATCGGACCGCCCCGCCCGAGCACACCGGGTCTGACCAGGTCTTCGTGCTCGCTCATCCGGGGCTCCCGCGCGAGAGCGAGCGCAGCGAGCAGGCTCGTGGGGTGTTCATCCGCTCAGGCATCCTGGGCCGAGGAGCTGCTTGAGGTCGGCGAACAGCGGCGCACCGGCGGCCACGCGGAGCTTGTCGTCGACCCGCATGACCGTGGTCTGCTGGCGGCCGAGCAGGCGCAGGTGGACCTCGGTGACACCCGGGTGGGTGCGGAGGACCTCCTTCAGCTGGTCGACCACCGGCGGTGTGCATCGCGTGATCGGCAGGCTCACCACGACCGGCCCGGCCGGTCCGTCGTCGAGATCGGGGAGGGTCACCTCCTCGCCGCGGATCTCCGGCTGGTCCTTGCTGCGCGAGAGCTTCCCGCGCACGGTGACGATGGCGTCCTCGGCCAGCAGGCTGCCGGCGAGCTGGTAGGTGCCGGGGAAGAGCAGTACGTCGATGGCGCCGTCGAGGTCCTCGATCGTGATGATGGCCCAGGTGTCGCCCTTGCGGGTGATCTTGCGCTGCACCGACGTGATCAGTCCGGTGACCTGGATCGGACTGTTGTCGGGCCGCTCCTCGTCGAGCATCAGCTGCCCGATGCTGCAGTCGGAAGCGCCGGCCAGGAGGTGCTCGAGCCCCATCAAGGGGTGGTCGGAGACGTAGAGACCGAGCATCTCCCGCTCGTGCCCGAGAAGGGTCATCTTGTCCCACTCGTCGATCTCGGGCACCGCGACGGTCATGTCGAACATCGGCGCCGCGTCGCCGCCCATCAGGTCGTCGAACAGGGAGTCCTGGCCGCCGCCGGAGTCCTTCTTGATCGAGGAGTAGCGGTCGACCGCCTGCTCGTGGATGGCGACCAGCGCGCGCCGCTTGTGGCGCATGTCGTCGAACGCACCGGCCTTGATCAGCGAGTCGATCACTCGCTTGTTGCAGGCCAGCGGGTCGACCTTGTCGAGGAAGTCGTTGAAGTGCTCGTAGCGGCCCTTCGCGGCGCGGGCCTCGACGATCTTGTCGACGACGTTGGCGCCGACGTTCCGGATGGCGGTGAGGCCGAAGCGGATGTCGCTGCCGACGGGGGTGAACGTCGCCTCCGACTCGTTGACGTCAGGCGGGAGCACCTGGATCTTCATCCGGCGGCACTCGTTGAGGTAGATCGCCATCTTGTCCTTGTCGTCCTTCACCGACGTCAGGAGGGCCGCCATGTACTCGGCCGGATAGTTCGCCTTGAGGTACGCCGTCCAGTACGACACCAGGCCGTACGCCGCGGCGTGGGCCTTGTTGAACGCGTAGTCGCTGAACGGGACCAGGATGTCCCAGAGCGCCTTGATCGCGCTCTTGGAGTAGCCGTTCTTGGCCATGCCGGCCTCGAACGGCACGAACTCGGCGTCCAGGATCTCGCGCTTCTTCTTGCCCATCGCCTTGCGGAGCAGGTCGGCCTGTCCGAGGGAGTAGCCGGCGACCTTGCGCACGATCGCGAGCACGTGCTCCTGGTAGACGGTCAGGCCGTAGGTCTCGTCGAGGATCTCCGCCAGCGGCTCGGCCAGCTCGGGGTGGATCGGGTCGAGCGGCTCGCGGCCGGTCTTGCGGCGGGCGTACTTGTTGTGGGAGTCCATCCCCATCGGGCCGGGCCGGTAGAGCGCGCCGACCGCGCAGATGTCGGCGAACTGGTCGGGCCGCATCGACCGCAGCAGCGCCCGCATCGGACCACCGTCCAGCTGGAAGACGCCGAGGGTGTCACCGCGCTGGAGCAGGGCGTACGTCGCGGGGTCGTCGAGGGCGAGGTCCTCGACGACGACGGTCTCGCCGCGGTTGCGCTCGATGTTCTTGACCGTGTCGTCGAGGACGGTGAGGTTGCGCAGCCCCAGGAAGTCCATCTTGATCAGCCCGAGGTGCTCGCACATCGGGTAGTCGAACTGGGTGATGATCGCGCCGTCCTG
>JAICSC010000258.1 GCA_025937085.1 Nocardioides sp. | reverse complement strand
GCGTCCGTGGCCGGGTGCAGACCATCTGGTTCCTGGACCGCGAGGCGGCCTCGCAAGTGCCCTGAGCGCCCCGCGCGGCGTGGGCTTTTCCACCGAACCCTGGGCGTTGAAACCGTGGACAGGCCACCGCCCCGGACACCAGCCCGCGATGGTGCCTGAAGCGTCACCACCCCAGGCACCGTCACCGGGTTTCGACTCGCCTTGCGCGGCTTCGCACGCTCAGCCGCGGGCTCGCTCAACCTGGCCACGCCCACGCCGTGCCCGCGTTCCTCGGGCACGACTGCGTGTCTCAGAAGATGATGTCGCCGGACTTCCGGCGGCTGCGGAGCAGCTGGATCGCCTCGTCGAGGATCGACTCGGCCTCGGCGTCGGAGCGGCGCTCCTTCACGTAGGCCAGGTGGGTCTTGTAGGGCTCGATCTTCGGGGCCGGGGGTGGGTTCTCGGAGTCAACGCTCGCGGGCAGGCCACACTTGGGGCAGTCCCACGAGTCGGGGACGACCGCGTCGACCGCGAACGTCACGACCGAGCGGTGCTCGTGTGAGCAGAAGTAGGTGACCGCCTGGCGCGGCGCGGCCTCGCCGCGCTCGGCCTCACCCATCGGACCAGCGCCGACCCGGCTACCGCGGATCGCGTTCCCTCCACCAGCCACGTGCGGACCTTTCTAGTCAGGAGTAGGCCCGCAACAGGCCCAGGGCGATGACGCAGGCGAACCAGATGGCACCGACACCGACGGTGAACCGATCCAGGTTGCGCTCCGCCACGGATGATCCCCCGAGCGAGCTGGACACACCGCCACCGAACATGTCGGAAAGGCCCCCGCCGCGGCCCTTGTGGAGCAGCACGAGCACCACCAGCAGACAGCTGGTGATCACGAGCAGAACGGTGAAGACGATGGTCACGAGCAGATAGCCTACGTCACCGTTCTGGTGATCCCGAACCCCGGATCACAGGGTCGGCATGTCGTAGAAGCGGCAGATCCCACCGAACTCCTCCGCCTGCAGGCTGGCCCCGCCGACCAGGGCTCCGTCGACGTCGGCCTGGGCCATGATCCCGGCGATGTTGGCGGCCTTGACCGAGCCTCCGTAGAGGATCCGGCACCCGTCGGCGGCCTCGTCCCCGGCCGTCTCGCGGAGGCGTGAGCGGATGGCCGCGCACACCTCCTGGGCGTCCTCCGGAGTAGCGACCTCACCGGTGCCGATCGCCCAGACGGGTTCGTAGGCGACCACCAGCGAGGCGATCTCCTTCGGCTTGAAACCGGCCAGGGAGCCGTCGATCTGGCCCAACGTGTAGGCCACGTGCTCGCCCGACTTGCGGATCTCGAGCCCCTCGCCGACGCAGACGATCGGGGTCATCCCGGCGGAGGCCGCCTGACGGGCCTTGGCGTCGACCTCGGCGTCATTCTCCGCGTGGTGCTCCCGTCGCTCCGAGTGCCCGACCACGACGTACGAGCAGCCGAGCTTGGCGAGCATGGTCGCCGAGATCTCGCCGGTGAAGGCACCTGAGCTGTGCGTGGAGACGTCCTGCGCGCCGTACCGGATCGAGAGCCGGTCACCGTCCACCAGCGTCTGCACCGACCGCAGGTCGGTGAACGGTGGGATGACGGCGACCTCGGTGCGCGAGAAGTCGTGCTTCTTGTCGGCCAGGATCCAGGCGAGCTTCTGGACCAGCGCCACCGCCTCGGGGTGGGTCAGGTTCATCTTCCAGTTCCCCGCCATCAGGGGGACGCGGTTGGCCATGGTGGTCCTTTCAGGTGGCCGTGATCACTTCGACAGGCTCGACGCTCGACAGACTCGACCGACGGGGAGAGGTTCAGCGCTCGAGGACGGCGATCCCTGGGAGCTCCTTGCCCTCGAGCAGCTCGAGGCTGGCGCCGCCGCCGGTGGAGATGTGGCCGAAGGCCGCCTCGTCGAAGCCGAGCTGCCGGACCGCTGCGGCCGAGTCGCCGCCGCCGACCACCGAGAGACCGTCGACCTCGGTCAGGGCCTGGGCGACCGCCCGGGTCCCCTCGGCGAACGCCGCCGTCTCGAAGACGCCCATCGGTCCGTTCCAGAACACGGTCTTCGCGTCGGTGATCTCGGCAGCGAACGCCCGCGCCGACGAGGGACCGATGTCGAGCCCGAGGCTGTCGGCCGGGATCTCACCCGCGGGTACGACGCGTGGTTGCGGCTCGCGCTCGCCGGAGGGAAAGGCGGTGTCGACCACTATGTCCGTCGGCAGCACGATCTCGACGCCGGACTCCGTCGCCCGTTCCAGGTATCCGCGGACGGTCTCGAGCTGGTCCTCCTCGAGGAGGCTCTTGCCGACCTCGTGACCCTGGGCGGCGAGGAAGGTGAAGACCATGCCGCCCCCGATCAGCAGCCGGTCCGACTTGCCGAGGAGGTTGTCGATCACGCCGAGCTTGTCGGAGACCTTCGAGCCGCCGAGCACCACGACGTAGGGGCGGGCGGGGTCGACGGTCAGCTTCCGCAGCACCTCCAGCTCGGTCGCGACCAGCTGCCCCATCGCGTGCGGGAGCCGGAGCGCGACGTCGTACACGCTGGCCTGCTTGCGGTGGACGACCCCGAAACCGTCAGAGACGAAGCAGCCCGACGGCCCGACGAGCTGAGCCAGCTGGTCGGCGAACGCCCCGCGCTCGGCATCGTCCTTGCTGGTCTCGCCCGGGTTGAACCGCACGTTCTCGAGCACGGCGACGTCGCCGTCCTCGAGACCTTCGACGGCCGCGTGAGCCGCGGGACCCACCGTGTCGTGCGCGAACGCCACCGGCCTCCCGAGCAGCTCGCCGAGCCGCTCTGCCACGGGGGCCAACGAGTAGCGGGTGTCGGGCTCGCCCTCGGGACGTCCGAGATGGGCAGTCACGACCACGCGTGCGCCCGCGTCCGAGAGCTCCTGGATCGTCGGCACGCTGGCACGCACCCGCCCGTCGTCGGTGACCCGGCTCTGCCCGTCGGATCCGGCGGCCAGGGGGACGTTGAGGTCGCTCCGGACGAGGACCCGCCGTCCGCGCACGTCTCCCAGCGAGTCGAGGCCCGCCACGCCGGGCCTCAGAGGGACGCGCCGACGTGGGCCGCCAGGTCGATCAGCCGGTTGGAGTAGCCCCACTCGTTGTCGTACCAGCCGACCACCTTCACCTGGTTGCCGTTGGCCAGCGTGCACTGCGCGTCCAACGTGCAGGACGCCGGCCAGGTGACGATGTCGGAGCTGACGATCTCGTCCTCGGTGTACTCCAGGTACGGCGCCAGCGGGCCGGACTCCGCGGCCGACTTGAACGCGGCGTTCACCTCGTCCTTGGTCACCTCCGCCCCCAGCGTGACGGTCAGGTCGGTGACGGAGCCGGTGGGGACCGGCACGCGCAGGGCGTAGCCGTCGAGCTTGCCCTTGAGCTCTGGCAGCACCAAGGAGATCGCCTTCGCCGCGCCGGTCGTGGTCGGGATGATGTTGCTCGCGCCAGCGCGGGCACGGCGCAGGTTGACCTGGCCCTTGCGGTTGAGGGCGATCTGGTCGAGCAGCTGCTGCTCGGTCGTGTAGGCGTGCACCGTCGTCATGAAGCCCTTCTCGATGCCCCAGGTGTCCAGGAGGACCTTGGCCATCGGCGCCAGGCAGTTGGTGGTGCAGCTGGCCATGGACATCACGTGGTGCTTCGTCGCGTCGTAGTCGCCGTCGTTGATGCCCATCACGATCGTGATGTCCTCGTCGCTGGCGGGCGCGGAGATGATCACCTTCTTGGCCCCGGCCTCGAGGTGCTTGCTCGCATCGGCGGCCTTGGTGAAGAACCCGGTCGACTCGATCACGACGTCGGCACCGATCTCGCCCCAGTTCAGGGCGGCGGGGTCACGCTCGGCGGTGGCGTGGATCTTGGTGCCGCTCACCGTGAGGTAGTTGTCGTCGGACTCCACGTCGCCGGGGTACCGACCGAGGATCGAGTCGTAGCGCAGGAAGTGCGCCAGGATGTCGTTCGCAGCGAGGTCGTTGATGCCCACGACCTCGATGTCGGCGCCCTGCTCATTCGCGGCCTGAACGGCGCGGAAGAAGTTGCGGCCGATCCGGCCGAAGCCGTTGATGCCTACTCGAACGGTCACGGGATGCTCCTACGGTAATGGTGGGCCGTGTCGGTACGTCGAGCCTATCGCCAGCCCGACCCTGCTTCCGATGCCGGTCGCCCGTCGCTCATCCGGTGGTCGAGGAGGTCGCTCTGCGACCGTCTCGAGACCATGGTGACGTTGGTCGCCGCCCCAGGCACCGTCACCGGGTCACTCGTCGTCGGCGAGCATCTCCGGAGTCAGCGACGATTCGGTGTCGGGGACGCCGAGCTCCTCGGCCCGCTTGTCGGCCATCGCCAGCAGGCGGCGGATGCGGCCCGCGATGGCGTCCTTGGTGAGGACCGGGTCGTGGAGCTGGCCGAGCTCCTCGAGACTGGCCTGCTTGTGCTCGAGGCGGAGTCCACCGGCCAGCTTGAGATGGTCGGGAACCTCCTCACCGAGGATCTCCAGGGCACGCTCCACCCGAGCCCCGGCAGCGACGGCCGCGCGCGCCGAGCGTCGGAGGTTCGCGTCGTCGAAGTTGGCGAGCCGGTTCGCGGTGGCGCGGACCTCGCGCCGCATCCGGCGCTCCTCCCAGGCCATCAGCGCCTCGTGTGCGCCGAGGCGGGTGAGGAGCTGCGAGATCGCATCGCCGTCGCGGATCACGACCCGGTCGACCCCGCGCACCTCCCTGGCCTTGGCCGGGATGCCGAGCCGCCGGGCCACGCCGACCAGCGCCAGCGCGGCCTCCGGCCCCGGGCAGGTGACCTCGAGGGACGACGAGCGACCGGGCTCGGTGAGCGAGCCGTGGGCGAGGAAGGCACCGCGCCACGCCGCGACGGCGTCGCAGGCGCCGCCGGAGACGACAGCCGGGGGCAGGCCGCGCACCGGCCGACCGCGGTTGTCGAGCAGGCCGGTCTGACGGGCAAGCGCCTCCCCGTCCTTGACCACACGTACCAGATAGCGGCTCCCCTTGCGGATGCCGTTGCCCTGGACCATCGCGACGTCGCTCTGGTGACCGAACACCTCGGCGATGTCCTTACGGAGCCGGCGGGCGGCTGCGCCGGTGTCGAGCTCCGCCTCGACCACGATCTTGCCGCTCACGATGTGCAGGCCTCCGGCGAAGCGCAGCATCGTGGACACCTCGGCCTTGCGGCAGCAGGTCTTGGTGATGGTCGTGTTGGCGATCTCCGCCTTCACCTGAGCCGTCATCGCCATGGCGCCGATCCTGCCACGTACGTCAACGACCTCCGAGCGCGCATCCGCCGACGAAGTCGGTGGATGCGGGACGCGAGGAGATTGAGGAGGGTCGGCGCAGACCGGAGCTTGCGACGGGCTGCGCGAGCCGTCTCGAAATCCGGTCCGTCGTGCAGTCACCTGAGGGCGCGTGGTCTCGACAGGCTCGACCGACGCTGCCTGCTCACAACCCGCCCAGGATC
>JAICSC010000047.1 GCA_025937085.1 Nocardioides sp. | reverse complement strand
GCCGATGGTCGAGCCGAGTGTTCCACCGAGCAGGCCGCCGATGGGCATGGTGCCCCAGACCAGGAACCGCATGGTGGCGTTCATCCGGCCGAGCAGCCGTACAGCTGCCAGATCGTCAGCGCCCCCGAACGCGCCCACGACCGGGACCGAGCCGAGGGTGACCACGCGCCCGAGGTCGGCGGTGATCATCACGCTGCGGCGGCGCATCCGGTCCACCCAGGCGCCGGCGGGAAGGCCGATGACCAGGAACGTCAGGAACTCGAACGTGGTCAGCAGCCCGACCTGGAACGGCGTCGCGTACAGAACCTTCACCGCCAGCAGCGGCATGGCCGGCATCGTGACCATGGTGCCGACCTGGCTGATCGCATCGCCGATCCACAGTCGCCGGAAGTCGGCGTGGAACAGGAGGCTCTCTCGGTTCACCACTCCAGCCTGCGCCCCTGATCGAGAGGGGGCCAGGATCTAGCGACGCAGCCGCGGGAAGAGCCGTGGCGTGGTGGCCGCGTAGTCGGCGTACTCCGGCAGCTCCTCGGCCAGGCCGCGCTCCTCCAGCCGCACGCCCAACAGGATGTAGGCACCGCCGAGAGCCGCGAACAGCAGGTGGCCGACCGTCATCGTGGGGGTCGCCACGAAGGCGACGAGGAAGCCGAGCATCATCGGATGCCGGACCACGCGGTAGGGCAGCGGGAGGGCGAAGGACGGTGCCGTCTCGGCGAGACCTCTCAGGTGCGCGGTGACCTGGCGGAGGCCGAACAGGTCGAGGTGGTCGATCGCGAACGACATGGCCAGCACCCAGGCCCACCCCGCGGCGTACAGGCTCCACACGACGACCTGCGCCCCGGGCGCCGACACGTGCCAGACCACCGTCGTGACCGGGTGCCACAGCGACAGCGCCAGGGCCAAGGTCGCGGACGCGGCGAGCACGTACGTCGAGCGCTCGACGTGTCCCGGCACCACGGACAGCCATCGGCGCTTGAAGGCGGGTCGGGCCATCACGCTGTGCTGCACCGCGAAGACCGCGAGCAGGGCCGCGTCCACCACGACCGCCGTCCACGTGCTCGTGTGCGGACCGCCGTGGTCGACCGTCCGCGATACCCGGATGTCGGCCAGGAAGGCCATCGTCCAGACGATGACGCCGACGAAGGCGAGGTAGCAGGCGGCGGCGTACCCGACGGAGAAGAAGGCCCCGGCCGAATGGCGCGTCCGAGCCGCGTCGGGGCGGGCGATAACAGCCATCGGACAAGCCTCACCGGTCACCACGTCCTGGTCAGGCGTGGAACTACCCCACTTCGGTGCAGCAGGCTTGGCCCCGCACACAGAACTGGGCAGACACAGAACTGGAGCGTGGGATGGAGCAGCGGCTGGGCTCGACCCGTACGCCGAGCGGGGCGGAGATCGCCTACGCCGCCGCCGGCCACGGGCCACCGCTGCTCTTCGTCGGCGGCTGGCTCAGCCACCTCGAGCTCAGCTGGGCCCTGCCGGCAGAGCGACGCCTCCTCGAGAGCCTGGCCCGCGGCCGGACGCTGCTGCGCTACGACCGGCCCGGCTGCGGCCTCTCCGAGCGGACCACCCCGGCGCAGCCGTCGCTCGACGGGGAGATCGAGGTGGTCGCGTCGGTCCTGGACGCGGTCGGTGTGGAACGCACGGACGTCGTGGCCGCGTCCCTCGGCGTACCCCTGATGGTCGAGTGGGCGGCGCGGCACCCGGAGCGCGTCCGGCGACTGGTGTTGTACGGCGGGTGGGCGCGCGGCGCCGACATCGGGGCGCCCGAGGTCCGTGACCATGTCGTCGGCCTGGTGGCCGCGAACTGGGGACTCGGTGCCGACGTGCTCACCGACGTCTTCGCGCCCGACGCCTCGGCCGGCACGCGCGCGGCCCTCAGCGCCTATCAGCGCCAGGCCGCCTCCCCGGAGACCGCGACCGCGCTGCTCCGGCTCTGCTACGAGATCGACGTGACGCCGTCTCTCGGCCAGGTCCGGGCTCACACCCTCGTCGTCCATCGCGCGCAGGACCGGGCGGCCCCGCTGGAGCAGGCGCGGCTGATCGCCTCGGGCGTTCCGGGCGCCCGGCTGGAGGTGCTGCCGGGCCGTTCCCACCTCCCGTACGTCGGAGACACGGCTCGGCTGGTTGCGTCGATCAGGACCTTCCTCGGCCTCCCGGTCGACCCCCCGGCCGAGCCGCTGGCCCTGACCCCACGCCAGGAGCAGGTGGCCGCACTCGTCGCCGAGGGGCTGACCAACCGGGAGATCGGCCAGCGCCTCGGGATCGACGAGCGCTCGGCCGAGGGCCACCTGGAGCGCATCCGCCTGCGGCTCGGCGTCCGCTCACGCGCGCAGGTGGCGGCCTGGTGGGTCGCGAGCAGCGCCGAGTGAGCCCGGACAGCATCCACGCTGGGCCCGGGCTCGCGCCTCACGGCTTCTCGGCGGTCACGACCAGGTAGTCCCAGTCGCTGACGAACGTGCCGTCGGTGGCGCGGTTCGCCTCGTGGGCGAGCTGGATCAGGTCTGTGCGGAAGGCCGTCCTCCCGGCGGCGTCGAGGCGCGAGGCCGCGGCGTACGTCGGGCCGTAGTGGGTGAGGAAGAAGTCCGCGAACGCCTCGGCCGAGGCGAAGCGTTCGGTCACCGACGCGGTCAGCGACGCGACGTCCTGGACCTGGTCGCCGAGGAGCTGGGCGACGGTCTCCTCGGTGCCCCAGCGGGTGGGTGGCTGGGCGGCGGGGGGCGGAGGGACGTGCTTGCCGACCGTCTTGAGCATCGCCCCGACGAACCCGGCCGGGGTCCAGCTGGCCACGCCGATGCGTCCTCCTGGCCGGCAGACCCGGACCAGCTCTCCGGCGGCGCGGTGCTGGTCCGCGCTGAACATCACGCCGATCGCCGACAGCACGAAGTCGAAGGACCCGTCGGCGAACGGCAGGGCCTCGGCGTCGGCGACCTGGAAGTCCACCGGAAGGCCCTCCGCCTCCGCCCGGCGACGGGCGACGTCGATGAGGGCGGGGACGTAGTCGATCCCGGTCACGTCGCAGAACGTGCGGGCGGCCTGGAGAGCTACGTGGCCGGTACCCGTGGCCACGTCCAGCACCCGCGAGCCGGGCCGCAGGTCCACTGCCTCGACCAGCTCGTGGGCGATCGGGACGGTGATCCAGGCGACCCGGCCGTAGTCGCCGCTGCCCCAGATCTGCTGCTGCTTGGCCTTCAGCTCCTCGAGGGCGGTGGGTTCGGTGGCGGTCGTCATCTCGACCACTCCTCTCGTGATCCCCGCGGCCCCTGCGGCCGGCGGGCATGACCCGAGCATCGCGACGACCGACGTACGCCGGGCAGTGCAAGATCTGGACCTGGCCCACTACTGGATCTGTACTGGGCGACCGGTCGCGAGCGCCGTACCGTGCTGGGTGGCGCCGGTCGGAGACGAGGGAGGTCGCGATGGCGGGGTACGGCCAGTTCTGCCCGGTGGCGAAGGCCATGGAGCTCCTCGACGAGCGATGGACGATGCTCGTGATCCGCGAGCTGCTGTGCGGCAGTCGTCACTTCAACGCGCTGCGCCGCGGCGTACCGCGGATGTCGCCGACGTTGCTGTCGGCGCGGCTCCGCACCCTGGTCCGCGCCGGAGTGGTCGAGCGGTACGACGAGGGCCGGCAGGTCACCTACACGCTCACCCCTGCCGGCGAGGAGCTGCGACCCATCGTCGAGGCGCTCGGACGATGGGGCCTGCGCTGGGTGCCGGAGCTCGGTGACGAGGACCTCGACCCCCACCTGCTGATGTGGGACCTGCATCGCAACGTCGACGTGACCGCGGTCCCGTCCGGCCGCACCGTGCTCCACTTCAGCTTCTCGGACGTGGCGCGGGAGGAGCGGAACTGGTGGGTCGTGATCACCCCGGAAGACGTCGACCTGTGCCGGTTCGACCCGGGACACCCGGTGACGGCGAGCGTCGAGACCGACCTGCGCACCCTGACCCGGGTCTGGCGGGGCGAGCTGACCTGGGCGCAGTCCCAACGGTCCGGTGACCTGCACGTGACCGGCCCCTCGCACGTGGCGCGCAGCCTTCCGCGCTGGCTGCCCAAGGAGACGGTCCTGGCCACCCCGCGGAGTGCCTGACGTCACCGGCCCGCGCTAGACGCCGCTCCTGCGTGACAGTCTGGCCCCATGGAACGAGTGTGGATGTTCGACCGGCTGGCGGTCTCCGTGCTGCGGATCGACTTCATCGATCCCGCGGTGGCGCACGAGCCGGACGCACGCGAGCGAGGCGTGCGGATCGAGGTGCGTCCGGTGGTCACCGACGCGAGCGGGTCCGTCTATGCCTCGTGGAGGAGGACCATCGAGCCCGGACTCTGCCGGATCGACCTCCTCGAGTCCGCGCCGGGCGCCGGGGACCGGATGCACTGGCACCCCGACATGAGCGAGGGAGAGCCCGGGGACCGGACGTTCGACCGCGACATGGCGCAGGATCCGGTCGGCTGGCTGACGACGTTCCTCCGGGAGGGACTCGCCGAGCACCTGGCCCGAGCGGGTGCGCCGGGCGTCGAGCACGATCTCGGACCTGACCTCGAAGCGATCCGCGACGCCGCCGAGGAGATCTGCTCCGCGGCAGAAGGAGGACTGGCCTGGGCCCGGGAGCCGTGGCCGGAGGTCGACCACGACCAGCGAGGTATGGCTGTCGCCGGGATTTGAGGTACCTCATCCCGGATCTAGGTATCGAGACCGGGAGTGGAGGCCGTCGCGGCGTCCTTGTACCTGCAGAGTCACCGACCGAAGGAGTCACCATGTGGCCTGCAGACCTGATGTACGTCCTCGCCGACGATCGGCAGCGCGCTCTCATCCGCGACCGGCAGGCCGGCCGCGTCGTACGCAAGCGTCGCCGTCGGCGCTGACGGCGTCCTACTGCCGGCCGCGACCTGGCTCTCCGGCCGGCAGTGCGTGCGCGCGGACGTGCCTCGGAAGCGTGATCTCGAAGGCGGTGGGGCTGCCGTCCGCGGGGGCGTGATAGCTGACGTCCCCGCCGTGCCGGAGCGCGATCTCGCGTGCCAGGTAGAGCCCGAGTCCCGCCCCCACGGAGGCAGAAGAGCCGGCGAACCGCTCGAAGAGATGCGGGACCAGCTCGGCCGGGACGCCGTGACCGGCGTCGGTCACCCGGATGCGGACGGCGTCGTCCACGGCTCCGGTCACGCAGATCGGCGGACGACCGTGGCGGACCGCGTTCTCGATCAGGTTGTCGAGAGCCTGCGCCAGCCGGATGGGGTCGGCCGGGAACAGGACCTCCTCCGGGATCTCGCTCTCGACGCCGACGTCCTTGCCGGCGGTCTGGGCCCGAGCCGCGGCGCTCCTCAACGCGTCGGTCAGCGAGACCTCCTCGATCCGCTGCGGGAGGGTGTCGCCGCTGGACCGGGCCGCCGAGGACAGGTCTGAGGCGAGGCGGCGCAGGCGATCGGCACCGTTCCGGATGGCGTACAGGAGGTCGGCCCGCTCGTCGTCGGTCAACGTGTCCCATTCAGCCAGCAGCGCTCCGGCGGAGCCGTCGATCACGGTGGTCGGGTTGCGCAGCTCGTGCGCGGTCACCGCCAGGACGTGGACCCGTTGCTCAGAGAACCTCCTCCGCTCCTCCTCGTGCTCGCGGTGCACGGTCTGGTCGCGGGTCACCTTGGCGTACCCCACGTGCCGGCCGGCGTCGTCGTACACGGCGGTGATCAGCACGCTCGCCCAGAAGCGGCTTCCGTCCTTCCGGACCCGCCACCCCTCCTCGGCGTAGCTCCCCTCGAGCAGCGCCGCCTGGAGGTTCTGCTCCGGGTGCCCCGTCTGCTGCTCCTCCGGAGTGTAGAAGACCCGGAAGTTCCGGCCCACGATCTCGCTCGCGGTGTAGCCCTTGATCAGCTGGGCGCCGGAGTTCCAGCTGATCACGTTGCCCTCGACGTCCAGCAGGAAGATGGCGTACTCGGCGACCGCCGTGACCAGACGGCGGAAGTTGGCCTCGCTGCGCTGCAGGTCGCTCTCCAAGGCCCGCTGCGCCGTCACGTCGTGCACCTGGGCGAACACGTAGAGCACCTGCCGGCGGCTGTCGCGTACCGGGGCGAGCGTCACCTTCACCGTCCGAGAGCTCTCCTGGCCAGCGGGTGCGGGAACTGCGTGGTCGAACGTCGTCAGATCCTCACCCAGGACGACGATGTCCCCGAGGCGCCGGTCGAGCTCGTCGCCCTGCCCGACGGTCAGCCGCCCGTAGTCGACGCCCACGAGGTCGTAGGGGCGACACGACATGAGGGAGGCGAGGGCGCGGTTGGCCCGGACGATCGTGCCGCTGGAGGTCAGCGTGGCCATCCCGATCTCCGCGCGGTCGAACAGGTCGCGGAACGACTGGAGGTGCTCTTCCAGCACCCCATGCTCGACGGGGTGCTCGACCGGGTGCTCTGTCGGCTGCTCGGTCCGGTGCTCGGTCCAGGCCGGCACGAGCCGCGGTCTGCTCGGGTTCGAAGCGTCGCCGGACGCGGGGGTCAGGATCCGCATCAGACGCTCGGGAAGCTCCTCCAGGTGGATCGACTTCTCGACGAAGTCGACGGCCCCCAGCTCACGCGCCCGGGCTGCGAGGCCCGCCTCCTCGAACCCGGTGAAGACCACCACCCTCGTCTCGGGACTGACGGCGAGGATGTAGGGCAGGACCTCGACCCCGTCCGCCGTCGGCATCGAGATGTCGAGCAGCAGCAGGTCGGGGGCATAGCGGGAGGCCAGGCTGATCGCCGCGTCGCCGTCCCCTCCTTCTCCGACCACCTCGAACCCGGCGGACTCGAGCAGGTGGCTCATGACGGCGCGGACCTCGTCCGAGTCGTCGACGAGCGCGACCGACGGTCGCGCTTCGTCCCGGGTGCCGCCCACAGCACTCCAGTGCCCGCCTGCCACGGGATCATGCTGCTGCACGGGGGACGTCTCCGCCAGCGGGCCGTCGAGTGGCCGTGATCAGCGGCCTGCCGGGCGCTTCCGGTTCGCCCTGATGAGGACGGCCACGCCCACGAGGACGATGACCGGTCCGAGGATCGCCCAGAGCGTCTTGCCGCTCATGCCGGATCCTCCCAGCACGTCGATCCCCTGCAGGAAGAACACGCAACCGAAGATGACGAGCACGGCACCGATCGCGAGCAACGTGGGTCGAGTCACCCTGCCACGGTACGTCGGGTCAGGGCCAGGCTGGTCATCAGCACGAACAGCGCCCACACCACGAACCCGACGAGCCCGAGGAACAGCCAGGCGGCCCCCTCGGCGATCGCGATCGCGGCGAGGTTGAGCCCGAAGGCCGCGGTTTTCGCAGCCGGGGCAGCGCGCAAGCCCCGGACCTCGTACACTGGGAGCGTCGGCACCGGTGGGTGGCAGACCGATCTGGTCCCCACGCAGCAGCCGGGTGCCCGCCACAAGGGGCGCGGCACAGCCGAAGGGGTTCGATCCACCGGATCGGGCCGTCGTGTTCAGACCCGCCCGGCGGCGGGACGCCGACGGCGGGTTCTTCTCGTCGGCGGCGGAGATTCTTGCTCGAGGAAGAGAGCGGCTGGTTGGCCACACAGCGTCGACGCCGGTCCGGAGGCACCCGGACGGGACAGCGTTCCGGGAACCGCGCACGGAACCGGGACAACGAGGGCATCATCCCCGTGCTCGCGATGGCGGTCCGGGAGGTCGAGCGCGCGGTCGCGGGGCGGCAGCTGACCTCGGGGCAGCGCGCGCGGTTCCAGGCCTCGGCCCTGCTCGCACGAGCCGAGCGCGCCCTCGTCCGCAACGACGAGTCGCTGACCCCGGCCCAACGCGACACCCAGCTCAAGCGCCTCGAGGGTCTGGCCACGATCCTGGCCCAGATCGCCACCCGTGAGCCGTCGCTGTTCTCCCTGCTGCAGGAGGACGCGGAGGTGTCGGAGGCGACCCGTCGCCTGGAGCGGGAGATGCAGCTGCAGGCGGGGATCGAGGTCGAGGAGGAGCCGGCGCCCGAGCCGACGTACTCGAACGTCGGACGCGACCGGACGGCGCTGCCGCAGTCCGTCGTCCAGGCGCAGCTGGCCAACCCGTTCCTGGTGCCGGACTTCAGCCAGGTCGCACCGCGAGTGCACGGGTACCTCGCCGGCTGGGAGCTGATCGAGCCGCTGCTGAACTCCTTCGAGCAGGCCGCCCCGGGCGCCCCCGCGAGCATGGCTCTCCCCGAGCCGCGGCCGATCCTGCTGCCCGAAGGGCTTGACCTGATGGCCCACCAGGCCCGGGTGCTGGCGTCGGTGGCCGAAGGGCACCGCACGTTCCTGCTGGCCGACGAGCCCGGCCTGGGCAAGACCGCGCAGGCTCTGCTCGCCGCGCAGGCGGCGGATGCCTTCCCGCTGCTGTGCATCGTCCCGAACGTCGTGAAGACCAACTGGGCGCGCGAGGCGAAGATGTGGACGCCGAGCCGGTCGGTCACCGTCGTGCACGGCGACGGGCTGGACGTCGACGGGTTCGCCGACATCGTGGTCGTGAACTACGAGGTCCTCGACCGGCACGTCGGCTGGATGGGCGAGCACGGTTTCCGCGGCCTGGTGGTGGACGAGGCGCACTACATCAAGAACAAGAAGTCGCAGCGCTCGCAGAACGTCCTCGAGGTCTCCGACCGGGTCCGGCAGCGGGTCGCGCGGCCGCTCCTGATGGCCCTGACCGGTACGCCCCTGATCAACGACATCGACGACTTCCGGGCGATCTGGCAGATGCTGGGCTGGATCGAGGAGAAGAAGCCCGGCAACGTGCTGATGGCCGCACTCGAGCAGACCGGATTCACCCCCGCGGACCACGCGTTCTACCCGGCTGCGCGCCAGTCGGTCATCGACCTCGGCATCGTCCGCCGGCGCAAGGTCGACGTGGCCGCCGACATCCCGGCCCGCCGGATCGCCGACCTCCCGGTCGAGCTCGAGGGAGCCATGGGTCGCTCGATCCGGGACGCCGAGGCCCAGCTGGCCAAGCGGCTGGTCGGCCGCTACCAGGCAGCGTTGGAGCACCGGCGTGCCGGCTACTCCGTGCTGGGCGAGGACGGCATCGACCATGAGCTGGTACGCCGGGTGGCCGAGCGCGAGGTCGCGGAGGGATCGGAGTCCCGAGCAGGTGATGGGACCAACGACAACGTCTTCACGATGGTGCGCAAGATCGGCCAGGCCAAGGCCGAGCTCGCCACCGACTACGCGGTACAGCTGGCGCGCAGCGCGGGCAAGGTCGTGTTCTTCGCCAAGCACCTCGACGTGATGGACACCGCCGAGGAGATCTTCGCTCGCCGCGGTGTCGGCGCGACGTCCATCCGCGGCGACCAGACGCGCAAGGCGCGCGACGAGGCGATCGAGGCGTTCCAGAACGATCCCGACACCCACGTCATCGTCTGCTCGCTGACCGCGGCCGGTGTCGGCATCAACCTCCAGGTCGCGTCCAACGTGGTCCTCGCCGAGCTCTCCTGGACCAACGCCGAGCAGACCCAGGCGATCGACCGGGTCCACCGGATCGGCCAGACCGAGCCGGTCACCGCGTGGCGCATCATCGCGGCCCAGACCATCGACGCGAAGATCGCCGAGCTCATCGACAGCAAGGCCGGGCTCGCCGCTCGGGCGCTGGACGGGGCCGAGGAGGAGGCGACGACGGTCGACGTACAGGTCGAGACACTGGTCGCCATCCTCACCGAGGCGCTGACCGAGGGTGCCGAGGAGTAGTCGGCGTAGGTTCGGCGGATGGAGTCGTTCCAGGTCGGGGCTGTCGACGTGCGCTACACCGAGCACGGCTCGGGGAGTCCCGTGGTCGTTCTCCACGGCGCCGGCGTCGACCACCGTGAGCCGGAGGCCTGCCTCGAACCTGCTCTGGCGGCGGCGGGCGGTCTACGACGGATCTATCCGGACCTGCCGGGCATGGGCCAGACGCACGCACCCGAGTCGGTCCGGAGCGCCGACGACGTGGTCGACGTCCTGCGCGGCTTCGTCGACGGGATCGCCGGTGAGGAGCCCGTCCTCTACGTGGGTCACTCCGCCGGCGCCCACTACGCCCGTGAGCTCGTCGATCGACGGCCGGAGCAGGCCGCCGGGCTGGCGCTCGTCTGCCCCCTCCTGCCGGAGACGCGCGACGTGCCCGCGCACCGGCGGATCGCGGGTCCGGGCGACGTCGGTGACGAGGACTTCCGTTCCTACTTCGTGGTCCAGACCCAGGAGATGCACGACCGGTACCAGCGGTACGTCGCCCCAGGCGCCGCGCTGGCCGACCAGGAGGCGATGGAGCGTATCGGCGAGCGCTGGGCCCTGTCCCGGCCACCCGAGGGTCAGGTCTTCGACCGACCGACTCTCCTGGTCGCCGGCCGGCTCGACTCCACGGTGGGGTACGCCGCGACCGCGGACCTGCTGGACCACTACCCCTCCGCCACCCTCGCGATCCTCGACGGCGCCGGACACGCCCTGCCCCACGAGCAGCCCGGGGTCCTCGACGCGCTGATCCTCGACTGGCTCGGACGATGCCGGGAGTCGTCTGCGACGATCGGGGCGATCAGTACGGTGTCGATCGATAGGGGCGACCGGTGACCACGAGGGCGTCGCACCTGCCCCTCCTGCCGACCTCCCTGGTGGGCAGCTACGCCCAGCCCGACTGGCTGATCGACCGCGAGAGACTGGCGGGCCGGTTCCCGCCCCGGGTGCTGGCGCGGGAGCTCTGGCGCGTGGACCCGGCGTACCTCGAGCAGGCGCAGGACGACGCGACCGTGCTGGCGATCCGGGCCCAGGAGGACGCCGGGCTGGACATCGTCACCGACGGCGAGGTGCGGCGTGAGTCGTACTCCAACCACTTCGCCACCGCGCTTGACGGCATCGACATCGACAACCCCGGCACCGCACTCGACCGCAGCGGACACCCCAACCCGGTCCCGCGCATCGTCGGCCCGATCGCACGGCCGAGGCCGATCGAGGTCGACGACCTGGCCTTCCTCCGCGACCACACCGACCACGCGGTGAAGATGACCGTGCCGGGGCCGTTCACGATGTCGCAGCAGGCGCAGAACGACTTCTACCCGGATGCCGAGTCCGCGGCGATGGCGTACGCCGCGGCCGTCAACGCCGAGATCAAGGACCTGCATGCCGCGGGGGCGGACATCGTCCAGATCGACGAGCCGTACCTGCAGGCCCGGCCCGAGCCGGCTCGCGCGTACGGCCTCGCCGCCCTGCAGAGCGCACTCGACGGAGTCACCGGTACGACGGCGGTCCACATCTGCTTCGGGTACGCCGCGATCATCCACGAGCGGCCGGAGGGCTACTCGTTCCTGCCGGAGCTGGCCGGGTGCGCGGCCGACCAGATCTCGATCGAGACGGCCCAGTCCGGTCTGGACCTCGCTGTGCTGAAGGACCTCAGCGAGAAGACGATCATCCTCGGGGTGATCGACCTGTCCGACCATCAGGTCGAGTCCGTGGACACCGTCGCGGCCCGCGTCCGTCGCGCCTTCGCCCACACCACCCCCGACAAGATCACGATCGCCACCGACTGCGGGATGAAGTACCTGCCGCGCGCCAGCGCGGAGGGCAAGATGCGCGCGATGGCCGGCGCGGCCCGGATCCTGCGCGCCGAGCTCTAGACCGAGCTCTGGGCCGAGCCCTGGACGAGTCGCGTCAGGAGAGCTGCCAGACGCCGGGGCGGCCCTTGGTCATCCGCCCTTCGGCGATCAGGGCCACCCGCGCGCGCCGGGCGGCGTACTGCCAGCGCGGCTCGCCCTCGGGTGTCGTGTCGTGGTCCGCGGCTCGCAGGCGGTCCCCGGCCAGGCTCTCCAGCTCCTGGTACACCTCGTCGGCCACCAGCTCGCCACCCGCGCGCTCCAGCACGCTGACGATGAGCGGCTTGAACACCTCGGGGGGCGTCCAGCGCAGGGTCACCGGCTTCGTCGCAGGAACGGCGCGCGAGACCGGCGCCTTCTTGGGCTTGGGCTTGGGGTTGGGCTTGGACTTGGACTTGGACTTGGACGGAGCCTTGACCGCCTGCTTCGGCTCCGGCGGCGGCTGGCCGTGGATGCACTGGGACCTCGGCAGCTCGCAGAGCTCGCAGTAGTCGTCGATCGTGCTCATCACCGCCAACCTATCCACCCGCGCTCCCGGGCTGGGCGGCGGCCGGCGCGAGGACGATGTCGAAGCCGATCCGGGCCCAGGGACCGGCCACCTGGCGTCCGTCGGGAGTCGGGGTGGTCGGGATCTGCTGGTGGACGTCGACGACCAGGGACTCGCGGACGCCGAAGACGCTGTCGGAGTCCAGGTAGGCGTCGCCGCGCGGAAAGACGTGGGTGACCAGGGTGCGGTAGCCCTCGGCCTGGACCATCAGATGCAGGTGCGAGGCGCGCATCGACGAACGGCCGGTGGCGCGGAGGAGCTCGCCGACCGGGCCGTCGTCGGGGATCGGGTACGGCGTGGGGGTCACCGCCCAGAAGCGGTAGCGGCCCTGGTCGTCGGTGTGGAGGTGACCGCGGCCGGCGACCCGGTCGTCGCCGTACTGCACGTCGTACCGCCCGTCGGCGTCGGCCTCCCAGACCTCGAGCCGGGCGCCGGGGACCGGCTTCCCGTCGGTATCGGTGACCGTGCCCTCGACCCAGCACGGCTCCCCGCGGGCCCCGCCGGCGACGTCGCCACCGAGGCCGACCTCGGGCGACCCCTCGACGAAGAACGGCCCGAAGACCGTGGCCTCGGTCGCGTCGGCGTAGGCCCGGTTGTTGATCGTGATCGTCTGCATCGACGCGCCGAGCACGTCGGAGAGCAGGATGAACTCCTGCCTCCGGTCGTCGGTGATGTGACCGACCGCGGTGAGGAACTCGACCGCCTGCCTCCACTCCGCCTCGGTGAGCCGGGTCTCGCGCAGGAACGCGTGCAGATGCCGGGTCAGCGCCTCGACCAGGTTCTTGGTGCGGGCGTCGGGGGTGCCGGCGAACGACGCCACGACTCGCTCGACCAGTGCGGTCTCGCGCTCCTGCTGTTCGGCGGACATCTCGCTCATCTCGGCTCGGTTCCTTCCCATGCGGCTCGCAGCAGCGCCTCGACGTTCGCGGGCGTGACCGGTGTCGGGTTGTTCGGCGGTGCCGCGTCGAGGATCGGCTGCACCGCCTCCGGTACGTCGTCCGCGCGCAGGCCGAGATCGCGCAGAGCCGTGGGGGCGCCGAGCTCGTCGCGGAGGGCCAGCAGTCCGGCCAGGGCGGAGTCGGCACCCAGGGCCGCGGCCATCCGCCGGTCGAGGTCGGGGACGGCGGGTGCGTTGAGCGCGAGCACGTAGGGCAGGACCACCGCATGGGTCTCGGCGTGTGGCAGGTCGAACATCCCACCCAGCACGTGGCAGATCTTGTGGTGCAGCCCGGAGCCGGCCGAGGCGAAGGCGACGGCGGCGAGGTACGCGCCGTACAAGGTCTGCTCGCGTCCCGCGAGCTCCATCGGGTCCTCGACGACCCGCGGCAGACCGGTGCTGAGGGCGCGGATCCCCTCGACTGCCAGGGTGCGGTCGATCGGGTCGCTGCGCGGCGCCCACATCGAGTCGACGCAGTGGGCCAGCGCGTTCAACCCCGAGGCGACGCTGGTCGGCACCGGAAGCCCCAGCATCAGGCTCGCGTCGTAGACGACGGCCCGGGGCAGCACGCGACGGTCGACGCCGGTCTGCTTGCGCCCGGTGTCGGTCAGCCCCCAGACGTCGGTTGCCTCGGAGCCGGCGTACGTCGTGGGTACCGCGACGATGGGCAGCCCGGTGGTGAGGGCGACCGCCTTGGCGAGCCCGGTGGTGGACCCACCGCCGACAGCGGCGAGTGCGTCCGCGTCGTGCTCCGCCGCGACGGCCCGGGCACGCTCGGCGTTCTCCAGCGGCACGTGCATCACCACGTCGGTGTGCAGCACCTCGACCGGGATGCCGGCCAGCACCGGCTCCGCCCGGGTCGCATCCGAAGCGATCGCCATCACCCGCGTCGCGCCCAGTCGGCGTACCTCCTGCGCCACCGCCTCCGCCGCCCCGCCCGTCGCGAAGCGGACCCGCTGCGGGAGCCACTCATGGGTGAAGTGCACAAGACCTTGCTACCGCACGAAGCCGCTGGTTGAGGAGTGGGCCCGACCGGTGGTTGAGGAAGGCGCCCTGGCGCCCGTCTCGAAACCGCCGGTCGGGGGCGCTCAGTCCGCGGCGATGAGCGCTTCGACATCGTGGTCTCGCGACGGTCGCTGCGCGACCTCCTCGACCGACGATGCTCGCTGCCGACTGATCCCCAGGGCGGCGAGGGCGCCGAGCACCGAGATGCCGGCGGCGGTTCCCAGCGCGGGTTCGTAGCCGGACAGGGTCGCGGCCGGGGAGCTGAGCGACCCGTGGGCGTCGAAGACCACGGTCACGACGGCCACGCCGGTCGCCTGGCCGATCTGCTGGACGGTGTTCATCACCCCCGCTGCACGACCCAGCAGCGCCGGCGGGGCGGCGTTCAGGCCGGCGGCCGACGCGGCGGGGAGCGCCATCGAGATGCCCACACCGGCCACGACGAACGGCACGACGAAGGCCCCGTACGACGCGTGGGTGTGCGCATTGCGGAGGATCCACCCGAAGCCGATCGCCTGGACCACCAGGCCCGGGGTGGCCAGCGCCCGGGACCCGACCCGGTCGATCAGCCGACCCGCCACCGGGGCGATCAGCAGGGGCGTCATCGTCCACGGCAGGAAGCGCAGGCCGGTGCCGAGGGGCGAGTCCCCGCGCGAGACCTGGAAGAACTCGCTGGTCAGGTACGCCGTGGCGAAGATCGAGGCCGCCATCAGGAACTGCGTCCCGGCCGCCGCGGAGAACATCCGCGAGCGGAACAGCGACAGCGGCACCATCGGCGACGGCGCGAACGACTCCCAGCCGACGAACGATCCGAGCAGGACGACGCCCACGCCCAAGGCGGCGAGCACCTCGGTCGAGCCCCAGCCCGCGTCGGGAGCCCGGAGCACGCCCCACACGAGCGAGGCCATCGCCCCGGACGCCAGGACCATGCCGAGCGGGTCGAGCCGGGTGCGCGGCCCGAACGTCTCGGGCAGCACGCGGAGCACGGCGATCACGCCGGCGATGCCGAGCGGCACGTTCACCCAGAAGATCCAGTGCCAGTCCAGTCCCTCGGTGACGACGCCGCCCACGAGCGGGCCGGACGCGACACCGAGACCCGCGACACCGCCCCAGATGCCGACGACCGCGCCGCGACGGTCGGCCGGGAACGACGAGGTGAGCAACGTGAGGCCGAGCGGCATCACGATCGCTGCGCCGAGGCCTTGGAGGGCCCGGAACCCGATCAGGACGCCGAGGCCGGGGGCGAGTGCGCACGCGGCCGAGGCGAGACTGAACAACATCAGCCCACCGGCGTACGTGCGTCTCCGCCCGAGCCGGTCACCGAGGGCGGCGGCGGTGATGATGCCGGCGGCGAAGGTGAGCGCGTAGGCGTTGATGATCCAGGGCAGGTTGCCCGCGCCCCCGCCGAGGTCGGCGTGGATCGACGGCAGGGCGGTGACGACGACCAGGGCGTCGAGGGTGATCAGCAGGTAGGCGCCCGCGGTGAGCAGGACGGTCAGCCTGCGCGGGGGCTCGAAGGGTGGCTCGATGGTTGGCTCGATGGTTGACACGGGGGTTTCCTCTCCCACCGGCGACGCGGTGTCGCACGGCGTACGACGCGTACACACAGGCAGACGGGAGGTCGGTCGAGAACTGGGCGTCGCCGGACCGCCCAGTTCCGGGCGTCCTGGGCGTCTACCTCCTCAGCACCCCCTTATCTGTTCGGCCTGGTCTGTTCGGCCCGGTCTGTTCGGCCTGG
>JAICSC010000226.1 GCA_025937085.1 Nocardioides sp. | reverse complement strand
GTTGCGGGCTTGCGCGCGAGCGCGCTGCGCCGTTCGCTGCGGTCGTCCGCTGGTGGTCGGTCCGGCTTGCGCGCGAGCGCGCTGCGCCGTTCGCTGCGGTCGTCCGCTGGTGGTCGGTCCGGCTTGCGCGCGAGCGTGCTGCGCCGTTCGCTGCGGCCGTCCGCTGGTGGTCGGTCCGGCTTGCGCGCGAGCGCGCTGCGCCGTTCGCTGCGGCCGTCCGCTGGTGGTCGGTCCGGCTTGCGCGCGAGCGCGCTGCGCCGTTCGCTGCGGTCGTCCGCTGCGGCTCCGCCGCATCGGACGTCCTCGCTCAAGGTGAAGGTTTTCCGGAGTCGCCACGCGCGACGCCGTCGGGGGCTACCGTCCTGATCCGGGGGAAGCACCATGGACTGGATGAGGTTTGCGGTCGCCGGCAGGGTGACCGCTCTGCAACGCGGGCTGTGTGCCGGCATCAGCGACGAGGGCACGGTCTTCGTCGCGCACCTGCGCATGCCCCACGCGAGCCCGACGACGTACGACGACCTGCTCGTGGACTCGTTCGGTGTGCTCGGGATCGCCCCGGGGGACGAGGCCTGGCTGACCGGCCGTGGAGCGGACGGAAGGCTGCAGCTGTGGAGCGCCCGCGACGGTGACCATGCCGTCGTCCCGCACCCACTCAGCGCCGTCGACGCGATGTGGGCGGCGCCGGCCAAGGACGCGGGTCGTGAGCTGGTCCTCAGCAGTCATCTGCGGGACGGGTCCTGGCAGCTGTGCGTGCACGATCGCGAGGCCGCGATCAGTGGCGGCCCGCCCCGGAGCCGTGCGCTCGCCCTCGCCGGTTCCCCGGACACCGCGGTGGTCTTCGGTTGCTCCGAGAAGGACCCCCTCGTCGTGGCCGGCCGGATCGACGGCATGCAGTCGGCCACGGCCTGGGCGCTCGGGGACGGCGACTGGCGCCGGATCCACCTCGCGCCGGCACCCTCCGCTCTGACGTCCGTCGCGTCCGCCTGGGGTGGCCGGCACACCTGGATCGGCGGTGTGCTCGAGGGGCGCGCCGTAGTCCACGAGCTGCTGCCTCTGCCGTTCCGGGGGCCGCTCCGCACGACTGCGGTGCCCATGCCCCACCTCGAGCTCGTCAACGTTCCGGAGGCCGGTGGCCGGCCCCTGGTCCTGGTCGACGACGTCGCGGGCGACCGCCCCGTGTGTGTGGCGGCGATGGCTCGGGGCAACCGACTGTGCTGGCACGACGGTACGGAGTGGAAGGCTCTGCCGGCGCCGGACGGTCCGGTCCGGGCCGCCTGCTCGACCGGAGGTGCGGTGCACGTCCTGATCGGGCAGTCGGTGTGGTCCATCGAGGACCCGACGGCGGGCTGACGAGACCACCGTCTTGTCGGTCGAGCTTGTCGAGACCACGGAGTCGTGGGTCGCTGCCCCAAGCACCGTCACCGGGTCTCGAGACGCGTCGCTCGTCCCTCGCAAGCTCGGTCCGAGCCGACGCTCCTCGACCTCCCGCGCCACTCCGTGCCCTCGCAGGCTCGGGCACGGGCGCGTGATGGCAGGATGCGGCACAGGAGGTGCGTGGATGGACAAGGTCGTGGCGAGCGCGGCGGAGGCGGTGGCCGACGTACCGGACGGTTCGACGTTGGCGGTCGGCGGGTTCGGGCTCTGCGGGGTCCCGTCGGTGCTGATCGAGGCGCTGCTCGAGGCCGGGGTCAAGGATCTCGAGGCGGTGTCGAACAACTGCGGTGTCGACGAGTGGGGTCTGGGACGGCTGCTGATGGAGAAGCGGTTGCGGCGGATGATCTCGTCGTACGTCGGGGAGAACAAGGAGTTCGCCCGGCAGTACCTCCACGGCGAGCTCGAGGTCGAGCTGACCCCGCAGGGAACGCTGGCCGAGCGGATGCGGGCCGGTGGGTCCGGCATCCCGGCCTTCTACACCGCGACCGGCGGCGGCACCCAGGTCGCCGAGGGCGGCCTGCCGTGGAAGTACGACACCGACGGCAACGTGATCGTGTCCTCGCCGGCCAAGGAGACCCGTGACTTCGCCGTCAACGGGGAGAGCCGTGAGTACGTCCTCGAGGCAGCCATCGTGGCCGACTTCGGCCTGGTGCGTGCCTGGAAGGGCGACCGGCACGGGAACCTCGTCTACCGCGAGTCGGCCCGGAACTTCAACCCCCTCGCCGCGATGTGCGGGCGGGTCACCATCGCCGAGGTCGAGCACCTCGTCGAGCCGGGTGAGATCAAGCCCGAGGACGTCCACACACCCGGGGTCTACGTGCAGCGCGTGGTGGCCCTGACCCCCGAGCAGGCGGCGGACAAGAAGATCGAGAAGCGCACCACCCGGCCCCGGCCCGACTCGGCTGCTGCGGGAGCGGGCTCGACCCCGTCGGTCGAGACCACGGGAGGCAACTGACATGGCTGGTCATGGATGGACCCGTGAGCAGATGGCCGCCCGCGCCGCCTCCGAGCTGACCGACGGCTCCTACGTCAACCTCGGCATCGGGCTGCCGACGCTGGTCCCCAACTACGTCGCGGACGACGTCGAGCTGGTTCTCCAGTCCGAGAACGGGATCCTCGGCGTCGGCGCCTACCCCTACGAGGGCGACGAGGACCCGGACCTGATCAACGCCGGCAAGGAGACCGTCACCCTGCGCAAGGGCGCGTCGTTCTTCGACTCCGCCACGTCGTTCGGGATGATCCGCGGGGGCAAGATCGACGCCGCGATCCTCGGCGCCATGCAGGTCTCGGCCAAGGGCGACATCTCCAACTGGATGATCCCCGGGAAGATGGTCAAGGGGATGGGCGGCGCGATGGACCTGGTCCACGGCGCCAAACGGGTGATCGTGCTGATGGAGCACGTCGCCAAGGACGGCTCCAAGAAGATCCTCGAGGAGTGCCAGCTCCCCTACACCGGGCGCGGTGTCGTCCAGCGGATCATCACCGACCTCTGTGTCCTCGACGTCACACCGGACGGCTTGAAGCTGGTCGAGCTGGCCCCGGACGTGACCCTGGACGAGGTGCGCGAGAAGACCGAGCCCGAGATCCTGGCGTGAACCTGGCCTCCCGGGTCCGGCCCGGCTCGGCGGTGCGTGCGGTCGGGGTCGCGCTCGCCTGCCTCCTGCCGCGGCTGCCCGGTCGCGCCCGCGCCGTCGCCGCGACGTACGCCCTCGCGTGGCCGCTGGGCAGGCCCGGTCTCCAGGTCTTCGTGGTCGTCCCCGACGAGGACGAAGAACCGTGGAAGCGTGCCGTCCTCCCGCTCGCCACCTCGGGTGCTTCGTGGACCGCGACCATGCTGGTCGCGGTCTCCGCCGTACGCCGGAGCGCGCTGCCGGCACCGGCTGCCGCCGCCCTGCTCGGGGGTGCCGTGGCAGTCGGTGACTCGCTCCTGGCCGACCTCGGGGAGCGGGTGAAGGCTCGCGCGGCGGAGGCTGCTGCTGCTCGCGACGCGGAGGGCTCAGAGCTCCCCGCCTGAGCGGGGACTTCTGGCCGCGGCCCGGACAGCTGCCGGCTCGGCGGAAGGGCCCGGGCACCCGGGAGTAGGGTCGCGGCCATGGCTGAGACTCAGAGGTGGGAGTACCTCACGGCGCCGATCCTGGTGCACGCCGCGAAGCAGATCCTCGACAACTTCGGGGCGGACGGGTGGGAGCTCGTCCAGGTCTCTCCGGGGATGAACCCCGAGAACATGGTCGGCTACTTCAAGCGCCCGGTCGCCGACGGAGCCGCCTGATGGGAGCTGTCGAGGATCGCCTGGCCGAGCTGGGTCTGTCGGTGCCGGATGTCGCGAAGCCGGTGGCGTCGTACGTCCCCGCCGTGCGGACGGGGTCCTACGTATACACGGCGGGGCAGGTGCCGCTGCGCGACGGCGACCCGGTGGCCACCGGCAAGGTCGGCGCAGGGGTGTCGCCCGAGGAGGCGTCGGCCTGCGCCCAGCAGTGTGCGCTGAACGCGATCGCGGCCGTCAAGGCCGAGATCGGCGACCTCGACGCGGTCAAGCGCGTCGTGAAGGTCGTCTGCTTCGTGGCCTCGGCCCCCGACTTCACCGGGCAGCCGCAGGTCGCGAACGGCGCCTCCGACCTGCTCGGGAAGGCCTTCGGTGACGCCGGGGCCCACGCGCGGTCCGCGGTCGGCGTGGCCGTGCTGCCGCTGGACGTCCCCGTCGAGGTCGAGATCATCGTCGAGGTCTGAGATGCGGGTGTCCCTGCCCCCGCACCTGGTTGCGCACGCGCGGGAGTTCACCCAAGAGCGTGCACAGGGACGCCGTACGCCGGCCGAGCCCCGTGACGCCGCCACCGTGGTGCTGATGCGGCCGGGGGAGTCCGGGCCCGAGCTCTACCTCCTGAGGCGGCAGACCTCGATGGCGTTCGCCGCGGGGATGTGCGTGTTCCCCGGGGGCGGCGTCGACCCGCGCGACTTCGACAGCGCGGTCGCCTGGTCCGGCCCGGAGCCGTCGGTCTGGGCCGGCCAGCTGCGGACGTCCGAGGAGATGGCGCGAGCACTGGTGTGCGCCGCGGTGCGTGAGACGTTCGAGGAGTCCGGCGTGCTGCTCGCCGGGCCGTCGGCCGCCGAGGTCGTCGCGGACACGACGGCCGACGACTGGGAGGCCGACCGGTGCGCGCTCGAGGCGCGGGAGCTCGCGCTCACCGAGCTCCTCGACCGCCGCGGGCTGGTCCTCCGCTCGGACCTGCTCGGTGCCTGGGCGGCCTGGTGCACCCCGGAGTTCGAGCCGCGCCGGTTCCGCACCTGGTTCTTCGTCGCGACGCTGCCCACCGGCCAGCGCACCCGAGACGTGTCCAGCGAGTCGTCGTCGGTCACCTGGATGTCCGCGCTCGCGGCCTGTGACGCCGCCGACGCGGACGAGCTCGCGATGATGCCGCCGACGTACGTCACCTGTCTCGAGGTGGGGCAGTACGCCGACCCCGAGGCCGTGCTCGCGGCGGCGAGCGGGCGCGACCTGACGATGTTCACGCCGGCGGTCGAGGACGACGGGAACGCCGCCACCATGTCGGTGCCCGGTCGGGTGGCCGCTCTGCTGGAGGCGCGGGGTGGCTGAGGCGGCCTGGCACGGCGGCAGCTTCGGGTCCGTCGGTGCCTGTGTGCTGGCGCCGAACGCCTCGCCCATGACGTTGGACGGCACCAACACGTGGGTCCTCCGGGCGCCCGACTCCGCACGATCCGTCGTCGTGGACCCCGGCCCGCCGGACCCCGGGCACCTCGACGCGGTGGCCGAGGCGGCCGGTGACGTGGCCGTCGTGCTGCTGACCCACCACCACCTCGACCACTCCGAGGCGGCCCGCGCCTTCGCCGAACTCGTGGGCTGCGGGGTCCGCGCGCTGGACCCGGCGTACCGCTTGGGCTCCGAAGGGCTCGGCGAGGGTGACGTCGTCGCGGTCGGCGACCTGGAGGTCCACGTCGTGGCGACGCCCGGGCACACCTCCGACTCGCTGTCGTTCGTGATCCCGTCGGAGCGGGCCGTGCTCACCGGCGACACCGTGCTCGGCCGCGGTACGACGGTGGTGGCGCACCCGGACGGGCAGCTCGGTGCCTATCTCGGCTCGCTCGACCGGCTGCACGCGCTGGCCGTGGCCCACGAGATCACCACGATCTGGCCGGGCCACGGCCCGGTGATCGAGTCGGCCCTACCCGCCCTGGACTTCTACCTCGCCCATCGGCAGGAGCGGCTCGAGCAGGTCCAGGAGGCGCTCCGCTCGCTGCACGCCCGCGCACGCGACGGCGTACCCCTCGACCACGAGGCACTCCCGCGCCGCATCGTGGAGATCGTGTACGCCGACGTCGACCCCGTGCTCTGGCCAGCCGCCGAGCTGTCGGTCCGGGCCCAGCTCGACTACCTGCGCGCCTGACCTCCGGACGTCATCCGGACCGAGCCCTATAGGTGGCGAACCGTATGACGTCCCCGAGCGGGAGCCGGCCGTCACCGACGGGCGCGCCGGCGGGCGAGCGCCACGAAGCCCAGCCAGCCCAGCCCGAGCGCTCCGAGGCCGCTGAGACCGGCGATCGTGCTCCACGGTGTGGAGGAGGGCCAGCGTGGCGGGGGAAAGGCATGGGTCGG
>JAICSC010000065.1 GCA_025937085.1 Nocardioides sp. | reverse complement strand
TCGTTCGTGGACGGCGGCGGGCTGTACGGCAAGGCCGACGCCGTCGAGTTCCGGGTGCGCGGCGGCAACCTGACTGTCACGGACGGCCCCTACGCCGAGGCCAAGGAGGTCATCGGCGGCTGGGCCATCGTGAAGTTCGCCTCCGAGGGCGAGGCCCGCGCCGAGGGCCAGGCGATGGCCGACCTGCACCTGCAGCACTGGCCGGAATGGGAGGGTGCGATCGAGATCCGTCGCATCGCCGAGCCGGACGAGGCGCCCGAGGGGGTCTGACGCCGTCGCGGGTGGTCCCGCCTACGCTCCTGGTGTGAGCGAGGTCGGGACCGCCCAGGACCCTCAGGACGTCCATGTCACCGTCCAACGGGTGTGGCGCGACGAGTCCGCACGGCTGGTCGGCGCGCTCACCCGGATGACCCGCGACCTCGCGCTCGCCGAGGACCTCGCCCAGGACGCGCTCGTCGCCGCGCTGCAGCAGTGGCCGCGCGACGGCGTACCCGACAACCCGGCGGCCTGGCTCATGCAGACCGCCAAGCGGCGTGCCGTCGACTCGTTCCGGCGCGCCGACACCCTGCGGCGGCGTACGACGGAGCTCGGCCAGGCCCTGGAACGGGAGGAGGTGGAGATGCCCGACCTCGATGCGTTCGTCGACCACATCGACGACGACGTGCTGCGGCTGATCTTCCTCACCTGTCACCCGGCCCTGTCGCCGGAGAGCCGCGCGGCGCTCACGCTCCGGCTCGTCGGAGGCCTCACCGTGCCCGAGATCGCCCGCGCGTTCCTGACCAAGGACGCGACCGTCGGGCAGCGCATCTCGAGGGCGAAGAAGACCCTCGAAGGGGAGTCGATCGAGCTTCCCGTCGGGCAGGAGCGCGAGCGGCGCCTCGACGACGTGATGGGTGTGCTCTACCTGATCTTCAACGAGGGCTACACCGCCACCGCCGGGGAGGACTGGGCGCGACCCGACCTGTGCGCCGAGGCGATCCGGGTCACCAGGATGCTGGCCGAGGTGGCTCCGCAGGAGCCCGACGTCCACGGCCTGGTCGCGCTGATGGAGCTCCAGGCGTCGCGACTGCACGCCCGCAGCGACGCCGACGGGCGGCCGGTCCTGCTCGAGGAGCAGGACCGATCCCGCTGGGACGAGCTGATGATCCGGCGCGGGCTGACGGCCCTCGAACGCGCGATGACCGTGAGCGCCTCGGGCCGGCCGATGGGCCCGTACGTCGTCCAGGCCCAGATCGCCGCCTGCCATGCTCGCGCTGCGACCGCGGCGGAGACCGACTGGCACGCCATCGCGGACTGGTACGACCTGCTGGCCCATCTCGGCGACAACCCGGTCGTCCAGGTGAACCGTGCCGTGGCGCACGGGCGGGCCTACAGCCCCGAGGACGGCCTGGCTGTCCTCGACGACGTCGCCGACCACCGGGCGCTCGCCGGCTCGCACCTCGTCGACGCCGTCCGCGGCGACCTGCTCGCCCGCGCCGGCCGGCACGCCGAGGCTGCTGCGGCGTTCGACCGCGCAGCCTCGCTCACCGGCAACGAGGCCGAGCGCGCCGTGCTGACCGCTCGGGCGACGGCGGCCCGGTCACGTTCGTGATGCGGCCGCACGGCCTGCCACCCGGATCGCGAGGTCGAGGACCTGGCCGGGCAGACCCACACGCTCAAGGCGAAGGTGACCGCCCCGGTCGTCGCCGCGCACTTCTCGTCCGACTGACACCTACCACCGGAGGAACCGCATGAGCCTCGACGGAGAACCCTGCTGGATCCAGCTGACCACCGACGACGTCGACATGGCGATCTCGTTCTACGGCGACCTGTTCGGCTGGTCGGCCGGTGAACCGAGTGAGGAGCACCAGGGCTACCGGATGTTCTTCCGGGGCGACCAGCCGGTCGCAGGGCTGGTACCGACCCCCGACGGGATCTCCCCCAGCTGGTCGGTCTTCCTGGCGACAACCGATCTGGCGGCGACCCTGGAGCGTGCCACGGCAGCGGGCGGACGCGTCCTGATCGAGACGTGGCCCGTCGGCGACCTCGGCAGCTTCGCGGAGCTGGTCGACCCCGCTGGGGCCGCGATCGGTGCGTGGCAGGCCGACACTTTCGCCGGCTTCGCGGTCCGCAACCAGGACAACGCGCCGGCGTGGTTCGAGACGCTCTCGACCAGGTACGACGAGACGGTCGCGTTCTACCGCGACGCGTTCGGCTGGGACACCCACATCATGAGCGACACGCCTCAGTTCCGTTACACGACGCTCGGGCGCGACCAGAACGCACGTGCCGGCATCATGGACGCGACCGCGTTGCTCGGGGACCAGCCGTCGCGCTGGCAGGTCTACCTCCAGGTCGCCGACTGCGACGAGACGGTCGCTCGGGCCGTGTCGGTCGGCGGCGAGCTCGTGAGGGCCGCCGAGGACACGCCGTACGGGCGGATGGCGACCCTGACGGATCCCGGCGGCGTGCAGTTCTGCGTCATGCGTGCCAACTGGTAGGTGCGATCAGGCGCCACGGGCGCGCCTGCTCGAGCTGGGCGGCCAGGCTGAAGAGGACCTCCTCGCCGTCGGTCGGGCCGACCAGCTGGACGCCCACGGGCAGCCCGTCGGTCCCGGTACCGGCGGGCACCGAGCAGGCGGGGTTGCCGGCGACGTTCCAGATCGCGGTGTAGGTGATCTGTGGGAACGACTTCAGGCACGCACGGACCGTGCCGGTCCGGTCGAGGATGCCGACCCGGGGCGGTCGATGAGCGGTGGTCGGCGTGAGCAGTACGTCGACCTCGTCGAAGATCCGGTTGGCCTTGACGGACACCCGCTCGGTGGCCTTCAGCGCGGCGTGGATCACCTTCGGAGTCACCCATCGGCCGAGTCGGCAGGTCTCGCGGGTACGCCGCTCCAGTCGGTCGGCGTGCTCGACCTCGGCCGCCTCGGTCCGGATACCGGCGAAGAACTGCGGCACGAACGCGAGCGTCGTGTCCGGGTAGTGCGGCTCGACCTCACGTACGTCGTGGCCGAGGTCGGACAGCAGCCGGGCGGTGTCGCGTACGGCGCGCACGTGGTCGGCGTGCGGGCGGAGACCCTTGGTCGGCGGCGTGACGCTCCACCCGATCCGGAGCCGCCCGGGCTGCCGACGGGCGGCGTCCTCGAACGAGCCCACGTCGCCTGCCCGCCAGCGGTCCCCCGGCAGGTGGCCGCGGATCACGTCGTTGACGATCGCCGAGTCGAGCACGGTCCGGGTCAGCGCGCCGGCCGTCCCGAGCGCCCACCACAGGTGCTCGTGAGGGGCGCTGGTGACCCGGCCACGTTGCGGCTTGAGACCGAACAGCCCGCAGCACGCGGAGGGGATCCGGATCGAGCCGCCTCCGTCGCCGCCTATTGCGACGGGCACCATCCCGGACACCACCGCAGCCGCCGAGCCGCCACTGGAGCCGCCCGGGGAGAACCCCGTGCGCCACGGGTTCCGGGTGTAGCCGTGCGCGACGGACTCGGTGTAGGGGAAGGCACCGAACTCCGGCATGTGCGTCTTGGCGACGATGATCGCCCCGGCGACACGGAGCCGGCGTACGACCTCCCCGTCCTCGGCAGCCGGTGTGCTGTTGCCCCGGCCGCCGAAGGTCGTGACGCATCCGGCGACGTCCAGCTCCTCCTTGATCGCGACCGGTACGCCGTACAACGGGCCGTGGGCGCCTCCCCGGCCGAGAGCCAGGTAGCGCGCCTGCTCGCGCGCCTGGTCGGCCAGCACGACCGAGCACGCGTTGAGGCGGTCGTTGCCCGCCTCGATCGATGCCAGCGACCGCGCCACCTCGGCCTCGGGCGACGTCGACCCGGCGGCGATCCTGTCGACGATCTCGGCGGCGCTGGGTGGGGTGTCGGTCACGGTCTGAACCCTAGGCTGTGGCGCGGCGCTCCCGGGAAGGTGAAATCTCGGCCCCCGATCGAACCGGCGACACACGTTGTGCGTGTCACCTCGCATGACTCTGCGCTACCTGGCCGCCGTGGGCGTCCTCACGTCCGTGGCGATCCACCTGGCCCTGTGGTTCCAAGGGATGCGATCGGTGCACGTGATCGGCCCCGCGTTCCTCCTGAACGTCGCGGGCGGTGTCCTGATCGCCGTGCTGCTCGTACGGTGGCGGCACCCAGGGGCCGGCGTCCTCGCAGCCCTCTTCGGGGCGGCGACGCTCGGCGCGTTCACCCTCGCCAGCACCATCGGCCTGTTCGGCGACCACGAGACCTGGACGGGCTTCTCGGTGTACGCCGCGGCGACCGCCGAGATCGTGGCCATCGTCACGGGTCTGGCGACGATGCTCGAGGACCCGCAGCCCGAGCCCGTGCGGCTTCAGTCGCCGGCCGGCTCGTACCGGTCGGAGAGGGCGTAGCGGAGCAGCACGACGTCGCCGAGCTGCCTGGTCTCGGCCAGGGTGGCGCGACGACCGGGGTGCCACGGGAACCGGCCCTCGCCGACGAACCGGCGCGCACCCGACTCGCCGACGAAGAACGGCGCCACCACCAGCTGCAGCTCGTCGACCAGGTCGTCGGCGAGGAACTGGGTGTGCACCGCAGCCCCACCTTCGACCATGAGCCGGCGTACGCCGCGGCGGTGCAGGTCGCGAGAGATGTCGCGCATCCGCACGGGAGCACCGCCGTCCACGACCTCGCCGACCCGGGCGAGCCGCTGTCCGAGCGCCGGAGCGACCTCGCTGTGGGCGTAGACCAGCTTCCGGCTGCCGTCGTCGGCGAAGAACCGCTCGGACGGGTCCAGCCTCCCCCGCCGGGTGACGGTGACCTTCACCGGATGCTCCGGCTGTCCGTGTCCGAGCCGCGTCTTGCGTCGGTCGGGGTCGCGCACGAGAAGCCGCGGGTTGTCGTTGCGGACGGTGGTCGCGCCGACCAGGATCGCGTCCACCCCCGCCCGCACCCGGTCGACCCGGTCGAAGTCGAGGTCGTTGGAGAGCAGCAGCCGACCCTCGCGGGCCCCGTCGATGTAGCCGTCGATGGACATGCTGCAGCTGAGCAGGGTGTAAGGCCGGTCAGCCACGACGTGCCTCCTCGAGCTCGCGGACCGGCTCCGATACGGCCGGGTGACGGCGTACGACGGCGTCCGCAGCGATCACCAGCAGCCCGGGCACCGTGGCCACCGCAGCCAGCACACCGAAGACGATGCTGACCGTCAACCCCGTCTCCGAGCCGAGCCCGGCCAGGGCGAAGACGCCGGCCGTGACGCCCTCGCGAGGACCCCAGCCCGCGACGTTCAGGGGCACGGCGGCGCCGACCAGGGCGACCAGCGCGACTGCGATGAGCAGCGTCGGTCCGGCGTCGACGCCCACGGTGGCCACGGCGACGAGGAAGACGGCGACATGTGCCACCGTGGCGATCAGCGACGCCGACGCCACCCGAGCGGCCACCGGCGGTCGGGTCAGTGCGCGCAGGTCGCGACCCACGAAGGCGGCCGAGCCCCGTCGGCGTGCCAGCCACCAGGCCAGCACCGCCACCCCGGCGAGACCCGCCACGGCCGGCGGCGCGAAGCGGTGCAGCGGGGTCGGCAGCACCACCAGGGCGACCACGAGCAGCGCCGACTGCGCAGCCTGGCCCGTCACCCGGTCCCACACGGTGGCTCGCACCCCCACAGCCAGGTCACCCACGTCGCGACCGTGCCGGACGGCGCGGTGGGCGTCACCGAGCATGCCGCCGGGGAGGGTGGCGTTCAGGAACTGGGAGCGGTAGTACGCCGCGACCGAGCCCCGCACCGTCAGCGGCACGCCCAACGCGCGACCCACGACACGCCAGCGCCAGGCGTTGGCCAGCGTGGCCGGCACGGTCAGCAGGAGCGCGGCGAGGACCGAGCCCCAAGTGGTCATCCGCCAGGCGTCGGCGAACGGCCCGGTGCCGAACCGCCAGACGAGGGCACCCAGGACGACGGCACCTCCGACCAGCCGCAGGGCGGGCCAGGCACGGCGTACGCCGTAGGGCACCGTGGACGTGGAACTCACCTCCGGACTCCGGTCCGACCGCGCGACGCCCAGGCCGGTTCACCCGCGGCGACGCGCTCGAGCACGCGCTCGAGGTCGGTCACGGTCGCAGCCCAGCGTCGGAGGGCGGGGCGACGCCGTGCGGCGGCGTGCTCGAGCCGCTCGCGGAGGCCGGGGTCGTCGAGCCACGCGGACAGCGCATCGGCCAACGCGCGCGGATCCTCCGCCGGCACGAGCAGGCCGGGAAGACCGCCCGCCGGTGCCCGGCCCAGGGCCTCCGGTACGCCGCCCACCGCCGTGGCCACGACCGGCAGCCCGTGGGCGAGCCCCTCGACGACCGCCATCCCGTAGCTCTCCGAGCGCGACGGCAGCACGAGCAGGTCGGCGTCGTCGTACGCCGCGGCCAGCGCGGCACCGACCAGCGGCCCGGTGAAGATCACCCTGCGCTCCCACGAGCGGGCGTACACCTGGGTCTGCAACGCGGCGGCATGGTCGGGGTCGACGTCCAGCGAGCCGACGCAGGTCAGGGTCCAGGCACGGTCGCCGAGCGAGCCCAGCGCCTCGAGCAGCAGGTCGTGGCCCTTGCCGGGGTGGACGGCCGCGACGCAGAGGAACGACGTGCCGCCACCGACACCGCCGCGCGGCGTGCCGGGGTCGACCGGATCGGTGCCGGGCACGGCCACGTCGACGTCCCGCAGGTCGTACCAGGCGTGGAGCCGGTCATGAGACCACTCGCTCGTCGTCACCACCGCCGTGGCCGAGGTGAGCACCAGCTCCTCGGCGCGGTCGGGTCCGACCGGCATGTGCAGCAGCACCACGACCCGCAGCCGACCGGCGTACCCCGGGAGGACCGCAGCGGCGCCGGTGGCGACCAGGCCGTCGACGAGGACCACCGACCCCTCGGGGACCCCCACGAGGAGCGCATCGAGCTCGTGGAGGTCCGCCGGCTCCGGGGTCGGCCAGCTGCCCGCGAGCGGGAGCTCGACGACCGTGTGCCCGAGCCCGGCCAGGCCGCGCAGGACCCGACGGTCGTACACGTTGCCGCCGCTGGGGCGGGTCCGGTCGTCGACTCCCGGCGGCAGCACGACGTAGAGGGTCTCCGGAGCGGTCATGGTGTCCGCTCGTAGCTCGCCCAGGCCGACGGGTTCTCGCGCAGTGTGATGCGGATCCGCGACAGGTCGCCGGGCGCCACACCGAGGCCGCCGTCCCGGATGCGGGCGGCGAGCCGGTCGGCGATCTCGCGACAGAGCACCTCGGTGGTCGTGTTGAGCCCGGCCAGGGACTCGACCTCGTCCAGGTTGCGGTACGTGAGGTCGGCGAGCACCGCGTGCAGCGCCTCCGCGGCGCGCCCGATGTCGACGACGATGCCGTCCCGGTCGAGCCTGACCCGCGCGAACGCCGCCTCGACGACGTACGTCGCGCCGTGCAGCGCCTGGGCCGGCCCGAACACCGCTCCGCGCAGGCTGTGCGCGACCATGATGTGGTCGCTGACCGTGACCTCGAACATCAGCGCCCCCCGGCGCCGGTCGTCGAGGAGTCGTCCGGATAGGTGATCGTGTGGCACAGCGCGGGGATGGACCCCGAGGCGAGCTTGCCCATCACGACGGGGAGGTCCTCGAACGCGGACTCGCCGGTGAGCAGCGCGTCGTACGCCGGGTCGGCCAGGAGCCGGAGCGCGAGAGCCATCCGGTCGGCGTGGCTGCGGCGACCGCGGCGCCGCGCGGCGATCTCACCCACCTGGCTGGCTCGGATGCCGAGCCGTGCGGAGTGGAACCGCCCGCCGAGGTCGAGCGTGACTGGCTCGTCGCCGTACCAGCTCAGATCGGTGACGACGCCATCGGCGGCGATGAGGTCGAGGGAGGTCTGGAGGCCGGCGGAGGTCCCGCTGGCGTGCACGACGAGGTCGAGCCCGTCGGGTGCCTCGCCGGGAGCGGCGAAGCGCGCGCCGAGCGTCTCGGCCGCCTCGGCCCGCGAGAGGTCGGTGTCGACGACCGTCACCTCCACACCGGGGAGACCGGTGAGCAGCCGCGCCACGCACAGACCGACCATGCCGGCCCCGACGACCGCGGTCCGGTCGCCGACCAGTGGCCGGGCGTCCCACAGCGCGTTGACGGCGGTCTCGAGCGTCCCGGCCAGGACCGCCCGGCGGGCCGGCACGTCGTCGGGGACGACCGTGACCGCGTCGGCCGGCACGACGTACGCCGTCTGGTGGGGGTGGAGGCAGAACACCGTGCGGCCGCTCAGGGAGTCGGGTCCGGACTCGACCAGGCCGACGTTGAGGTAGCCGTACTTCACCGGACCGGGGAAGTCGCCGTCCTGGAACGGTGCCCGCATCACGGCGTACTGGCCCGCGGGAACGCCGCCTCGGAAGACCAGGGCCTCGGTGCCGCGGCTGATGCCGGACACCAGCGTCCGGACCAGGACCTCTCCGGCACCCGGGTCCGGGAGATCCACGGGCAGGATCTCGCCGGCCCCGGGCTCACGCAGCCAGAAAGCGCGGGCCGTTGTTGACACGTCGGCTCCCTCCACGTCCGGCGTTGGGTCCTGAACCGACGCCGGTCCGCCCTCGTATGACTGGTGACCGGAGATACGGAGGCAGTGTGCGAACGGTTCAGGTCGGTCCTCTGACCGTACTGCCGGCTGCCGCCGCGCTGCTGGCGGCCCTGGTGGCCTCCCCAGGGCTCGGGGACCCGGCCCTGGTCGCCGGCGCGGGCGTCGCGGTCGTCACCTGCCTGCTGGTGACGCGCGGCGTACGACGAGAGCGTCTGACCCGACTCGGGCCGGCGGACTTCGTCACCCTGGCTCGTGCGGTGCTGACCGCGGGCGTCACCGCGCTGGTCGTCCAGTCCTGGAGCACCCCGGTCGCTCGCTGGCTGGTGGTCACGCTGGCGGCCGTCGCGCTGGTGACGGACCTGCTCGACGGCCGGCTGGCGCGCAGGCGCGGTGAGACCACCCGCTTCGGGGCGGTCCTCGACATGGAGACCGACGCGTTCCTGATCCTGGTGCTGAGCTGCTACGCCGTACCGCTGCTCGGACCGTGGGTACTCCTGATCGGTCTGGCGCGATATCTCCTGCTGGTCGCGGGTGCCGCCTGGCCGTGGCTGACCGCGCAGACCCCGCCGCGTCGCTGGGCCAAGGTGGTGGCGGCCGTGCAGGGCGTCGTGCTCACCACGGTCGCTGCCGACGTGCTCCCGAGGGGTCTGTCCGCGGCCCTCACGCTCGCGGCCCTGCTGCTCCTTGCGGAGTCCTTCGGCCACCAGGTCCTCGCGCTGCGGCGCCAACGGCGGGAGCACCCGGTCCCACGGTCACCGCTGGTACGCGCGACCTTGGACGCCGCCGCACTCCTGCTGGTATGGGTCGCGCTGTTGGTGCCGCGACGCCCCGACCAGCTCTCCCCCACCGCCCTGGTCGGCATCCCGCTGGAGCTCCTGCTGTTCGTCGCGCTGGCGGTCGTGCTGCCCACCCGGCCGGGTCGGGTGCTGGCGGTGGCCGGCGGCGTGGTGCTCACCGCGTTCCTGGTGGTGACCGGGCTCGACCTCGGGTTCTACACGTCGTTCGACCGGCCCTTCAACCCGCTCAGTGACCCGGGGTACGTCGGGTCCGGGCTGGACCTGGTCCACCGCTCGGCCGGCCGCCAGGGCCAGGCGCTCGCGCTCGGGGGCGTGGCTCTCCTGGTGGTCGCGACCCTGGCCGTGTGCATGTGGGCGATGCTCCGGCTGAGGCGGTCCGTCCACCGCGCCCCGCGCCCCTGGTCGCGAGCACTGGTCGCGCTGGCGCTGGTCTGGGTCGGTGCCGGCATCGGCGGCGCCCAGGTCTCCGGCATCCCGGTCGCGTCGGCTCCGGCCGCGTCGCTGGTGCGATCGCAGGTCGACGAGGTCGGCGCCGAGCTCCGCGACCGGGAGGTGTTCGATCGCGCGCTCACCCACGACCCCTACGCACTGACGCCCGGCGCCGACCTTCTGCAGGGCCTGCGAGGCAAGGACGTGCTGCTCGTGTTCGTCGAGAGCTACGGACGCGTCGCCCTCGACGGGTCGTGGTTCGCCCCGATGGTCGAACGAACCGTGGCCACGGCCGACCAGCAGCTCGCCTCGCTCGGCTTCGGGGCGCGGAGCGGGTGGCTGCGCTCACCGACGTTCGGGGGGATCAGCTGGCTGGCTCACTCGACCCTGCAGACGGGGCTGTGGATCGACTCCCAGCAGCGCTACGACCAGGTGCTCTCCGGCGACCGGTTCAACATCTCCCAAGCGTTCGGGCGGGCCGGCTGGCGAACCGTCAGCGACATCCCGTCCGACGACGGTGCCTGGGAGCAGGGCCGCCGCTTCTACGGCTTCGACCGGATGTACAACTCGCGCGACGTGGGCTACCGAGGGCCGCGCTTCAGCTACGCCCGGATCCCCGACCAGTACACGCTCCGCGCGTTCGCGCAGAACGAGCTCGACCGTCCTGGGCGCCGTCCGGTGATGGCGGAGATCGACCTGGTCTCGAGCCACACCCCCTGGACGCCGCTGCCCCGGATGGTGCCCTGGTCGCAGATCGGCGACGGCTCGTTGTACGACGGCATGCAGCCCACGCACACGTCGTTCCTCCACCTGCTCGGCGGCTCCGACCAGCAGCGCGACTACGCCAGGTCCATCCAGTACTCGCTGCGCTCGCTGGTCTCGTTCGTGCGGCACGCCCACGACAAGAACCTGGTGATGGTCGTCCTCGGCGACCACCAGCCCAACACCAACGTCAGCGGGACCGGCGTCTCCCACGACGTCCCGATCTCCCTGATCGCGCACGACCCGCACGTGCTCAGGCGCATCTCGGGCTGGGGCTGGACGCCGGGGCTGCACCCGGACAGCGACGGCCCGGTGCTGCGCATGGACCACTTCCGCGACCGCTTCCTGACGGCGTTCGGGTCCCGTCCGGCCGGACCGTGATCCGCGTCATCGGCAGGCTCGTCGAACCGGTACTGCGGCTGGTCCGTGTCTCCTGGTGAGGGCCGTCCGGGCCCCAGATCGGAGCTTCAGCCCCATGTCCGCACGAATCATCGCCGCGATCGCCGTTCTGGTGTCGGCGTACGTCCATCTCTACGAGTGGCTCAGCGGGATGCGCGACGTCCACGTGATCGGCCCGCTCTTCATCGTCAACATCGTCGCCGGCGTCGTGATCGCCGCCCTGCTCATGATCTGGAAGCACTGGCTCGCGCCGTTCCTGGCGTTCGGGTTCGGGGCGACCACGCTCGGCGGGTTCGCGATCGCCACCACGAGCAGTGGGCTGTTCGGCGACCACGAGAAATGGCAGGGCCCCTACGTCTGGGCCGCTGCCGCGGCCGAGGCCGTGGCGATCATCGCCGGGCTGTACTGCCTCCCGCGCGAGCTCCGCTCGACGCCCGCACACGCGGTCGTGCCCTCGCGTCAGGGCCACGACGCCAGCGCGGACCGGCTCCGCTGATACTGGCTGATCCCGCAGGCGCTCAGGACGTCATACGAAGCGTGACCTATCGGTCGCACGTCGTATGACGTCCTGCGCGGTCAGAGCGTGAGCTCGGCGACCGGGGTGCCGTCCTGCTTGGTCACCTCGACCGACCGGATGTCCTGCTTCCAGGCAGCGGTGGCACCGCTGACCTTCATCGACCCACCCGGCACACCGTTCCACGTGGCGACGCGCTCGGTGCGGCCGTCCTTGGTGTGGACCACCAGGGCGTAGGCGCCCCCCTCGTACTGGGCCGCTCCGCGCGGGTAGCTGCAGGTCAGGTGGAGCTCGGTGCCCCACGCCACCGGGGTCAGCGAGACGCTGGCGACCATCGGGTCGCGCGAGAGCTGGGTCATCGGCAGGAGCGACGGCTGCACGACGGCGGGCCGGTGACCGGCCTCCGGGGCCGAGCCCGGTCGGTCCAGTGCCAGCACACCTCCCGTCGTGATCGCAACGGCGGCGGCCGCCGCGATGCCCGCGGTCAGCCAGGTGCGGCGCTGCTGGTGCCGGCGTACGGCGCGTGAGAGGCGCGGCAGCAGGGTCTCGGGCACCGGCTCGGGACGCGGCTCCTCGAAGACGTCTTCTCCGATCCGGCCGAGCAGACCCGGCAGACCGGCCAGGTCGCGCACGGCGCGCGAGCACTGCTCACACCCGTCCAGGTGCGCCTCGAACTCGCGGCGTTCGGCCGCCGAGAGCGACCCCAGGACGTAGGCGCCGTCCCACATCTCGTAGGGGCAGGCAGTCGGGTTCGTCGTGGTCATGCCACCACTCCCATCTCTTCGAGAGCGAGCCGGAGGGCGTGGAGAGCGTAGTGCGTGCGGGACTTCACGGTGCCTTCGGGGATGCCGAGGCGGCGAGCGGCCTCGGCGACCGGACGCCCTTTGAAGTAGGTCTCCTGGAGCACCGCGCGGTGCTCGGGAGAGAGCTGGGTGACCGCGTCGGCCACCACCCAGGTCATCAGCAGCTCGTCGCTGCCGTCTCCGGTCGTGGCCGGCTCGGGGACCTCTCCGACCGGGATCTCGGAGCGGGCGCGCCGGGTGCGGGACTCGTCGATGACGATGTTGCGGGCGACGGTGAACAGCCAGGCCCGGACCGACCCCTGCTTCTCGTCGAGCAGGGAGGCGTTGCGCCACGCGCGGAGCAGGGTCTCCTGACACACGTCCTCGGCGCGGGCGCGGTCGTGGTTGGTCAGGCGGAGACAATGGCCCCACAAGGCCCCCGCATGCTCGTCGTGCAGGCGCTGCATCACGACGTCAGGGCTGTCGGACATCACACCTCCTCACGCGGTATACGCAACGCGCGGCGGATCGGTTCAATGATGCCGCGGTCGATCAGGCGAGTGAGGCGAGCCAGGCCTGGTGGAGATCGGAGAAGCGGCCGTCGCCGCCCTCGATCAGGTCTGCGGGGGAGCCGTCCTCGACGATCCGCCCGTGCTCCAGCACGAGCACCCGGTCGGCGATCTCCACCGTGGACAGCCGGTGCGCGATGATCACCGCTGTGCGGCCGGAGAGGATGGTGCGCAGGGCGCGCTGGACCAGCCGCTCGGACGGCACGTCGAGGGAGGACGTCGCCTCGTCGAGGATGAGCACGGCCGGGTCGGCCAGGAACGCCCGGGAGAAGGCGATCAGCTGGCGCTGGCCGGCGCTGAGCAGACCGCCACGGTTGGAGACGCGGGTCTGGTAGCCCTC
>JAICSC010000044.1 GCA_025937085.1 Nocardioides sp. | reverse complement strand
CAGCAGAACGGCGCGAACCCCATCGTCTTCGACATCAAGTCGGGCAAGCTCACCGACGACAAGTACAAGCAAGCGATCACGGACTCCGTCAAGGCCATCAAGAGGCAGCCGCACGTCTACAGCGTCACCAACCCGCTGACCAGCAACGGGCAGACCGCGGGCCTGCTCGCCAAGGACAAGCAGACCGCGTTCGCGCCGGTCCTGATGGACGTCACGTCCAGCGATCTCACCGAAGAGATCGCACAGGACGTCATGAACGCGACCGGGCCGGCCCAGAAAGCCGGGATCACCGTGGCCGCGGCCGGCAACATCGGCACCACCTTGTCCACCGAGGAGTCCGAGACCAGCGAGATCGTCGGCATCGTCGTGGCGATGATCATCCTCAGCCTGGTGCTCGGGAGCCTGGTCGCGATGGGCATGCCGATCCTCACCGCGATCCTGGGGCTCGGCGCCGCACTCTCGGTCGTGGGTCTGGTGGGCCACCTGCTCTCCATCCCGACCAGCGGCCCGACCCTGGCCACGATGATCGGGCTCGGGGTCGGAATCGACTACGCACTCTTCCTGGTCACCCGACATCAGGAGCAGCTGCGCGACGGCATGGCGATGAACGACTCCATCGCGAACGCCGTGGCGACCTCGGGCAGCGCGATCGTGTTCGCCGGTGGCACCGTGGTGATCGCCCTGCTGTCCCTCTACGTCGCGGGCATTCCACTGGTGACCGCGCTCGGCATCGCGTCGGCCATCGGCGTGGTGGCGGCCGTGCTCGGCTCGATCTCGTTGCTGCCGGCGTTCCTCGGTCTGCTCAAGCACCGCATCCGGTGGGCGTCGCTGCCCGCGTTCCTGTCGCCGCCGCACGTGCCGGGCAAGGGGATGTGGCGCCGCTGGTCGGGCGTCGTACGCCGCCATCCGCTGGTCATCAGCGTGCTCTCACTGGCGTTCCTCGCGCCGATGATCATCCCGGTGTTCTCCCTCGAGCTCGGCCAGGAGGACATCGGTGCGACCGACCCCGCGACCACCGAGCGGCAGGCCTACGACCTGATCGCCGCCGGGTTCGGTGTGGGGTACAACGGACCCCTCCAGGTCGCCAACCAGCTCGAGCCGGTGGCGACCCAGAGCGCCGAGTACACCAACAAGTACAACCAGGCGACCTCGCTGCAGAAGCAGCTACAGAAGGACCAGAAGGAGCTCCCGAAGCAGCAGAAGCAGCTGGAGCAGCAGCAGAAGCAGCTGGAGGAGCAGCAGGCGAAGCTGACCCAGCAGAGCAACGAGCTGAAGGCGCAGCAGGCTGCGTTGACCGCCCAGGGCGACCAGCTCAAGGCTCAGCAGGCGGCGCTGGAGAAGCAGGGAGCGCAGCTCCAGCAGCAGAAGACCCAGCTCCAGGCCGAGCAGCGCAAGCTCCAGTCCGAGCAGGCCGCCCTGAAGCGCAAGGCCGAGGCTCTGGCCGCGAAGATCAAGCCGCTGGCTGCCCGCCTCGTCGTGCTCGAGGCGCGTGAGCGGATCCTGCGCCGCCGCATCCAGCAGGCCCACGGGAACCCGGCCCGGGTGGCACGGCTGCAGCGACGGCTCGACCGGGTCCTCGCCCGCGAGACGGAGGTGCACAAGAAGCTCGACCCCCTGAAGCGGCAGGCCGAGCGGCTGGCCGCGCAGGCGAAGAAGCTCGAGGCCCAGGCGTCGGCGCTGCAACGGCAGGCCGACCAGCTCCAGGCGCAGGCGGACCAGCTGAACCGGCAGAAGGCGGACCTCGAGGCACAGGCAGCCTCGCTCCAGCGTCAAGGAGACCAGCTGCAGCAGCAGGCCGCCCAGCTCCAGAAGCAGGGTGACGCCCTGCAGGCACAGGGCGACCAGCTCCAGGCCCAGGCCGACCAGCTCCAGCAGCAGCAGAAGCAGGCGCAGCAGCAGCAGAAGCAGGCCGAGAAGCTGCAGGACCAGCTGACCGCCATGGTCACCACGGCCGGCGGCGACCCCCGCGGCACCGACCCTCGCGTGGTGAACCTGCAGAACGCGCTGCTCGCCACCCACGGTGTCGTCTCCCTGACCCCGCCGCAGATCAACAAGAAGGGCGACGTGGTCCTGCTCTCGGCCGTGCCCAAGACCTCACCGGCCTCCGACGCCACCGCGACCCTGGTCAACACGGTCCGCGACGACGTCCTGCCGCCGGTCGACGTGAAGGGCATGACGTCGTACGTCGGTGGCTACACCGCGTCGTACGTCGACCTCGCCTCGCTGATCACCGCCCGTCTGCTGCTGGTGATCGGCACCGTGATCCTGCTGGGCTTCCTGCTGCTGATGATCGCCTTCCGCTCGGTGCTGATCCCGCTGCAGGCCGCGATCACGAACCTGCTGTCGGCCGCCGCGGCGTTCGGCGTGCTGACTGCGGTCTTCCAGTGGGGCTGGGGCATCTCCCAGGTCGGGATCGACACGCCGGACTCCAGCGTGCCCATCGCGAGCTATGTGCCGCTGATGATGTTCGCGGTGCTCTTCGGCCTGTCGATGGACTACGAGGTCTTCCTGGTCAGCCACGTCCAGGCGCACCATCATCAGGGCGAACCGGCCAAGGAGGCCGTCCGGTCCGGACTCGGGTCGAGCGCGCGGATCACCTCGGCAGCCGCCCTGATCATGGCCTCGGTCTTCGCCAGCTTCATCCTCAACGGCGACCCGGTGATCAAGCAGTTCGGGGTCGGCCTGGCCACCGCGGTGGTGCTCGCGGGCATCCTCGTGGTGACGCTGGCCCCAGCGGCGATCGTGGTCTTCGGGAAGGCCGCCTGGTGGTTGCCCGCCTGGCTCGACAAGCTGTTGCCGCACATCTCGGTCGAGGGCGAGACCATGCCGGCCTCGGAACCGGCGACCGGGGACGACGATCTCGGCGACCCGGGTGACGCCGGGCCGCAGGAGCCCGCGCCCGCGCCGGTCTGACGCGCGCGGGCCGGCTCGACCCGGGTTCGGCCCCGTCAGGAACGTCGGCCGTACGAGACGAGTCCGGCGGCGAGCGCCGCCGCGGTCGCCACGGCGAGGCTGGTCCCGACCCGCAGCAGGTCGGTCCCGACGTCGCTCAGATCGCCCTGGTCCGGCCAGATCTGGCGCATCAGCCAACGGATGACCAGGAACATCACGACGAACACCACCACGGCGGCGAGCCAGGCGCGGACCACTGCGACGCGGTGCGCCGACGCGTGTTCGGTGGATCCGGTGTCCACTCCGTGATGATGACGGAGCCTGGCCCTTCGCGGAAGAGGTACGCCGCCTCCGAGGCATGGCTAGTGTGCGTGGTGAGCGGGCGCCCGGTTGCCCGCCGTGCGGGGTGACCGATGACGACCCAGGAGCCGGTCCGGGGGCTGACGCCCACGGTGCCGCTCCGGCTGCTCGCCGGGCTCGCGCTGGCACTCGTCGCGCTGTTCTCGATCACGACGATCCCCGGCTTCCGGTCCGACCACGCCTTCGACAACCGGTACGACGGGTGGCTCCAGGGCGCGGCGTACGTCGTGCTCGCCATGGTGGCGGTGTCCCGCCCCCTCGTCGGCCGCGGGGATCGGCTGCTCTGGGGGCTGTTCGGCCTCTCGGTGTGCCTGCGGGCAGTCGGCTTCGTGCTCTACCTGGGTCATGTCCGGCTCGAGGAGCCCCCGCCGTACCCGTCGGTGGCCGACTACGCGTGGCTGGCGGAGGCCGGCGTACTGCTGCTCGCGCTCTGGATCCTGCTCCGGCGGCGCATCCGGCGACGGTCGGTCGACATCGCGCTGGCGGCGGTGCAGACGGGCGTCACGATCGCCGGGGTCGCCGTGGTGTTGCTCTTCCGCACCCTCGACAGCATCTCCGGCGCCGAACTGCCCGACTCCGTGGTGGTCACCAACCTCGCCTACCCATTGCTGGACGTCGGGATGCTGGTGCTGGTCTCCGGTGTGCTCGTGGCGACCGGAGTCCGGTCGTGGTCCACCCTCACCCTGGCGTCGGGCATCGCGGGCCTCGCCGTGGTGGACGCCGTCTTCGTCTACCAGGTGTCCGCCGAGAAGTACCACCCCGGGACCCTCCTGGCGGCGCTGTCGCTGATCTCGAGCAGCGCGATCGCATTCTCCGGATGGCTTCCGGAGATCAAGCGACCCACCCACCCCCAGCTTCAGTTCTCCCGAGTCAGCCTGGCCGCCGGACTCGGCCTGGTGTCCATCGCTGCCCTGCTCTACGGCGCGGTCAGGGAGGTCTCCTTGGGCGGGATCCTCCTACCGGCCGCCGCGTTGGTGACCGGGATCGCGAGGGGCGTGTGGACCGTCGCCCGCAACCGCGGCACCGCGCTCACCGCGATCGGCGAGAAGCACGCCGAGCTCTTGCGGTTCCGGGCGCTGGTGGAGGCCTCCGACGACTTCATCGCGATGGCCCGCCCGGACGGCTCCGTCATCTACGTCAACCCGGCCGGTCGCCGGCTCGTCGGGATCGAGGGCCGCGACGTGAGCCGGATGACCATCGCGGACTTCCTGACCGAGGACGGGTTGGCCACCTTCGTCGCGGTCGCGCAGCCTGCCGTCGTGGTCGAGGGACGCTGGTCGGGGCAGTCGACCCTGCGCGACCACCACGGCGGACCGCCGATCCCGGTGGCGATCTCGAGCTTCCTGATGCGCGATCCGGAGTCCGGAGCCCCGATCGCGCTCGCCACCGTGCAGCGCGACATCTCCGATCGGCTCGCAGCACAGACAACGCTCGAGCGGCTGGCCGACCAGCGGCGACACCTGCTGGATCGGCTCGTACAGGCCCAGGAGGACGAGCGGGCCCGGATCGCCGCAGACGTTCACGACGACTCGGTCCAGGCACTGGCTGCCGTGGAGCTCCGGCTCGGTCTCCTTCGCCGGAGGCTGACCGACAGCGAACCAGAGCTGCTCGAGACGGCGCAGACGTTGTCGACGACCGTGAGCGAGGCGATCGCCCGGCTGCGCGCCTTGCTCTTCGACCTGGAGTCCCCCGCGGTCGAGGCCGACCTTGCCACCGCCCTGGCGGTGGCAGCCGAGCATGCCTTCGCCGACCGCATCCGTTGGTGCGTTGTCGGCGACCTCGACGTGGACCTGCCTCAGGCTCAGCGGGTCACGGCGTACCGGATCGCCCGCGAGGCTATGGCCAACGTGGTACGGCACGCCGGCGCCCACGCGGTCGAGATCCGGATGAACCGGACGGAGGGCGGAGGGGTGGAGGTCGCCGTCGAGGACGACGGTCGTGGGTTCGACCCGGCCACGTTGGAGCCGCGGCCGGGTCACCTCGGCATCCCCGCGATGGCCGACCGGGCGACCGTCGCCGGCGGCCGGTTGTTCGTCGAACGCCGCGCCGAGGGCGGGATGCGACTCCGGCTCTGGCTGCCGTCGACGCCGGCTCCAGGCGACGGCCGGCGGGGCCCCGCCTGACCTTGCCGGGGGGTATCGGGTCAGACGGAGCCCGCTCCGGCTCCTCCGAGAGGCCCGCCGGCCGAGGTCACGGGGGGAACGCCGACCGGGCGGTGGCCACTCGTCGGGTGACGGCCCGGACCGCCCCGGTCGCCGACGTGCCGGGACCGTGGCTGGGAGGGATGACGGTTGCTGCCGACCATCTCCGAACCGCTCCCCGTGACGGGGCTGCACCAGCCTCCCCGGCCGCGCGCCCGCGCGCATGAGCCTCGGGCATCCACTTGGGTAGCGCCGATCTACTAGACGAACTGGCCCAGCCTCATGAGCTTGAGCCGTACCTCCCGGTCCTCACAGCTCCGGCAGGAGCCCCTGACGGACCGCGATGGAAAGTGCCTCGAGCTTCGAGTGGGCGCCGAGCTTCGCCGAGAGGCTGGCGATGTGGTTCCGGACGGTGTGCACCGACACCACCAGGCGCTCGGCGATCGCGGCGTTCGAGAGTCCCTCGGCGACCAGGGCGAGCACCTCCCGCTCCCGGTCGGTGAGCTCGTCGGGCTGCGGCGCCTTGCCCCGACCGAAGCGCGGCAGCAGGCGTGCGAGAAGCTCCGGCGAGATGACGGACTCACCCGCGGCGGCGGCGCGTACGGCGGCGGTGACCTCGTCCAGGCTGCGGGTCTTGGAGAGGAACCCGGAGGCGCCGTTCTCGATGGCGGCGAGCAGCACGTGGTCGGCGGCGCTGGCGGTGAGCACGACGACCCCGATCGAGGGGCGCAGGGCGCGCAGGCCGGGGATGGCGGCGACCCCGTCGCCGTCGGGCATCCGGTGGTCGAGCAGGACCACGTCGACGCCGGCCGTGCCGACCAGTGCCCTGGCCTGCGCCAGCGTGGTCGCCACTCCGGCGGTCGTGATGTCGTCCTCGGCGTCGAGCACCATCGCCAGGCTGGCGGCCAGCACTTCGTGGTCGTCGACGATCAGGACCCGGATCCCGCCCGGCCGCTCGTCCGTGGCGCTGTCGTGATCCTCAGCCACGCGACTCGATCTCCCTCACCATTGTCCGCAACCACGGTCGCACCAGGCGACCGAAGATGGCTAGTAGTGCGTCGCGGCCAAAACGCGGTTGAGGGCGGCGTCGAGGTGTGTGCCTGGCAAGGCGCCGGAGCGCCGCTCTACTTGTTCGTCCAGCAAGCGACGGCAACGCCGCCAGGTGCGTGCCACGGGGTCGCGACAGGTCGTGACTTGGCTGCGACGGGCTACTAGTGCCGGCGCACTACAAGCCATGGAACCGCAGACGCATGCGACCCCGGCCGATGTCACGCACGGTTGTGACATGACCTCCGTTTCGCTCGCCCGCTTCCGGGTGACCAGCACGTGAGCGGGTCGCGGACTGGCGGCATCCGGGTCGTCGTCGCCGACGACGACGTGACCATGCGTCGGGCGATGGTCGACGTGCTCAACGCCCATGGCGGTTTCAGCATCGTCGCCGAGGCGGCGAGTGGGGTGGGGCTGGCCGAGCTCGTCGCCGAGACGGATGCCCAGCTGGTGGTGCTGGATGTCCGGATGCCGTCGGGCGGTGCCGATGCCGCCCGGACGCTGCGTGCCCGGCCGCCGTACCCGGTCGTTGTGGCCGTCTCGGCGAGCACCGACATCCCGACGATCGCCGCCATGGTGCGGGCCGGGGCGACCGGCTTCCTGGCGAAGGGTCACCTGGGTACGACGTTCGCCGACGACCTGGTGCGCTGCACTCGCGGCCAGGTGATGATCGCCGTCCCGCAGGGCGCCCAGGTCATGCGCGCGATCGGCGGGACCGTCGAGGACCGCTCCGCCGATCCGGGCTGAGTCCGGGCTGAGCCGGCGCTTGCGGAAGGCGGTCGACCGACCGGGCTGTCGAGCCGTGCGACGGTCTATTGCGTCAGGACTCGTCGACGAACTTGACGCGCGATCGGTGCACCTGTCCGCTCTCCTCGGGGACGATGTTCGTCCCGTCCAGGTCGGAGAGCGTGCGTCGGACCGCCTCGCGGTCGGGAGCACCGCCGGTGTCCCCGATGATCACGATCGGCGACGACGGACCGGGCTCGGAGTCCGGGGACGCTTCGTAGCCGGCCTGATGGAGTCCGGCCAGCACGGCCACCGGGTCCTGCCCGCGCGGCACCTCGTAGCGCAGCGTGGGTCGGTCGGCGTTCTGCAGCCGGTCGCTGTGCCGCACCTCCGCGCGACTGAACCCCTTGGCGGCGATCGCCGCGAGGACCACCAGGATCAGGACCAGGATCACGGGAACGAGGACGGCACCCATGGCGGTTCCGTACCCTGCCCCACTGAGCGCATGCGCCGCCCGGTTTGTCCCCTGGACGGCCGGGTACCTGCGAGACCTCACACATCCCACAGGAGGTTCCGCAATGGGTGACGCTGCCGAAGACCGGAGGAAGGCCGAGCAACTGCCGGAAGGAGACATCGTCCGGGTGCTGCTCGAACAACATGCCCAGGTCCGCGATCTCTTCGCCGAGATCCAGAAGGCGCCTGCGAACGAGCGCAAGGAGCCCTTCGATCGGCTGCGCGCCCTGCTCGCGGTCCACGAGACGGCCGAAGAGCTGGTGCTGCGACCACAGGCGGACGACGCCGACTGGAAGGACGTCGCCACCCAGCGCAACCAGGAGGAGGCGGAGGCGAACGAGGTGCTGGCGAGCCTGGAGGACATGGACACCGCGAGCGAGGCGTTCCTGAAGAAGCTCCAGGAGTTCGAGGAGTCCGTCGATGACCATGCCGAGGCCGAGGAGAACGAGGAGTTCCCGAGGGTGCTCGAAGCGCTCGACGAGGACGAACGACGCAAGCTCGGGAGCCGACTCCAGGCGGTCGAGAAGACGGCGCCGACACACCCGCATCCCGCGGCGGCCGGGTCGACGACCGCGGTAGCGCTGACCGGCCCGTTCGCGTCGATGGTCGACCGCGTGAAGGACGCGCTGTCCGGCTGACGGTCAGCTGACGGGCCGGCCGAGGATCCGGCTGATCGGTCGGTGCCGCGCACTAGCCTCCACGACGTGGGCGTACGTCGGCAGCTCGTCGCGCTGTGCGCCGCCGTGCTCGTGGCCACCGGCCTGTCGGCCTGCGGACACCAGGATCCGCCGTGGACCGACCTCGCCTGGCATGCCGTCTCGCTGCCGGTCCCGCAAGGCGACCGGGCGATGGTGCGGGGCGCGACGTGGTGCGACGACCGGTGGGTGGTGGTCGGTGCCCTCGCCGACGCGCGCGCTCACACACGTCCTGCGGTGTGGGTGAGCAGCGACGGGAAGCAGTGGCGGACTCTGGCGCTCCACCCCGGGGACGACTACTACGCGGCGCGGGCGATCCTCACGTCCGTGGGATGCTCCCGCGGACGACTGGCCGTGCTCGGGGCGAAGTCCGGCGGCGCCCACGGCAACCCGCGCACCGCCACGTGGCGAGAGCGCCGCGACGGCTCGCTGGCGGCGGTGCCCGCGGCGTTCGAGCTGTACGGCGGGCCGAGCGCGGTGGCGGTCAGCCGCCTGGGCGGCGGCCCGGCGGGCTACCTGATCGTGGGCACCCGAGCGAGTGGCGCGGCGGTGTGGACCTCGCGGACCGGCAGGTCGTTCCGGCTCCTCGAGGGCGTCGGCGGGCTGGCGAGTACGCCGCAGCTGCGCACCCAGGCGCTCGACACCGTCCCGTGGCAGGGTGCCTGGACCGTCGTCGGGGTGTCGACCGATCACTCCGGGCGGCTGACCGCGACCGCGTGGTCCGGCTCGGGTGACGGCCCGTGGACGCCGACGAGGCTTCCGGGCGGCAGCACGATCACGACCGCGGAGCGGCTGGTGGCGACGAGCGCCGGTCCGGTCACGGTCGGCCTCGTCGACAACGGGTTCGGCGTCTGGGCCGACCGGGACGGCCGATGGACGCAGGCGTCGACCTTCGGCGCCGCGGATCCCGCGCGCACGTCGGCGGCGTACGTCAGTGGAGTCGCCTGGACCGGGTCACTGCTGGCCGCGACGTACAGCGACGGAGTGAGGTTCCGGCTCGCGATCGGTCCCACCCGCGGCCTCGACGTCGTACCCCTGCCCCGCGAGGTCACGGTCCGGGGGGACCATGCCGTCACCGTCGCCACTCACCTCGACGACACGCTCCTGCTCACCGATGACGGCGAGCAGGGCCTCGTCTGGCTCACCCGGCTGCCGCATTGAGCGTGGATCCAGCAGGCTGAGCCGAACCGGGCGGGTGGTGGCACACCGGGACTTCTGAGGGTCTGTGCCGGGCCGCCGGGCGGTCGAGCTCGCCGCTACAGTGGAGAGTGCCAAGACAGGGGAGCCCCTAGGGGCTGAGAGTGCGGCGCAGCCGCAGACCCTCCGAACCTGATCCGGTTAGCACCGGCGAAGGGAGTCAGCTCGTTGAGCACCACCCGTCCACACCTCCGCGCGTCCGCTCGGACCGCCGCCGCCATCCTGCTCGCGATCGCCCTCGCGGGGTGCTCGCTCGTCGGTTCCGACGACAAGCCCGCGGGGACCAAGGACGTCGTCCTGGTCACCCACGACTCCTTCGTGCTGCCCAAGCAGCTGATCGCCGGGTTCGACCGGCAGTCCGGGTACCACCTGGTCGTCCACGCCTCCGGCGACGGCGGCACCCTGACCAACAAGCTCGTCCTCACCCAGGGCGACCCGACCGGCGACGTCGCGTTCGGCGTCGACAACACCTTCGCCAGCCGGGCCCTCGACGCCGATGTCTTCGCGAAGTCGGACGTCCCGCTCCCCGCCGGAGCCCAGCAGTACGTCGTACCGGGGGACGACGGGCGGCTGGCTCCGATCGACAACGGGAACGTGTGCGTCAACATCGACACCGGCTGGTTCGCCGACCACCACCTGGCCCCGCCCCGGTCGCTCGACGACCTGGTGAAGCCGGCGTACCGCGGCCTCCTCGCCCTGCCCGGCGCCACCACGTCCTCGACCGGTCTCGCCTTCCTGCTCGGCACGATCGGCAGGTACGGCGACGGCTGGTCGGCCTGGTGGAGGAAGCTGGTCGCCAACGACGCCACGATCACCGACGGCTGGACCCAGGCCTACGAGACCGACTTCACCCAGGGCGGTGGCCACGGCAAGGAGCCGATCGTCGTCTCCTACGACTCCTCCCCGGCGTTCACCGTCCCGAAGGGCAGCCACACGTCGACGACCAAGGCGCTGCTGGACACCTGCTTCCGACAGGTGGAGTACGCCGGAGTCCTCACCGGCGCGGCCAACCCGGAGGGCGCCAAGGCGTTCGTGGAGTACCTGCTCACGCCCGCCGTCCAGAAGGCGCTCCCCGATGCGATGTACGTGTTCCCCGTGCGCCAGGGCACGCCGCTCCCCACGGCGTGGGCCAGGTTCGCGGTCCAGCCACAGCATCCCTACACCGTGAGCCCGGCCCAGATCTCGGCCCACCGCGACGCCTGGCTGCGCGAGTGGAGCGGCATCGTGAGCGGATGACCGACGGATGACCGGCCGATGAGTCCCGGATGAGTCCGCGATGAGCACCGCGCGACGTCTCGCCGCCCTCGCCGCCACAGCGCTCGTCCCCCTGGCGGTGCTGGGCGTCTTCTTCGTGCTGCCGGTCAGCGGCATGGTGGGCAGGGGCTTCTGGCCGCACGGGCACCTCGACGTCGGGGGAGTCCTCGACGTGCTGACCCGGCCGGAGATCCGCCGTGCGGTCTGGTTCACGGTCTGGACGTCGACCGTCGCGACCCTTCTCGCAGGCGCCCTCGGCCTCCCCGCGGCGTACGTCCTCCATCGCGTCGCCATCCCGGGCCGCACGTGGCTCCGGGCGATCCTGGTGGTGCCGTTCGTGCTCCCCACCGTCGTGGTCGGAGTCGCCTTCGAGCTGCTCATCGGCCAGAGCGGTCCGCTGGCGTTCCTCGGCCTGGACGGCAGCCCGGTCGCCATCGTCGCCGGGCTCGTCTTCTTCAACGCGTCGGTCGTCATCCGGGTCGTCGGCGGGGCCTGGGAATCCCTCGACCCGCGACCGGCCGAGGCGGCCGCTGCGCTCGGCGCGTCGCCTCGCCAGGTGTTGCGCGACGTGACCCTGCCCGCACTCCGGCCGGCCATCGTCTCGGCCTCCACCGTCGTCTTCCTCTTCTGTGCGACGGCGTTCGGCATCGTGCTCACGCTCGGCGGGCTGCGCTACTCCAGCGTGGAGACCCAGATCTATCTCCTCACCACCAACCTGCTCGACCTGCAGGGTGCGGCCGCTCTCTCGATCCTCCAGCTGCTCGTCGTCACGCTCCTGCTCCTCGCCGCCGCTGCCGCCCGTCGTACGCCGGACGCGGGGGTCGCTCGGTCCCGGGCCCGACTCCGCCGACCTGCCCGGAGCGACGGGCCGGCGCTCCTCGCGACCTTCGTCCTGCTGCTCCTGGTGGTCGGGCCGATCGCATCGCTGGTCGTCGCCTCGCTTCGCATCGACGGCGCCTGGAGCACCGCCAACTACCGGGCCCTGCAGACGCCGGGGGCACATCAGGCGCTCCTCGTACCGGTCACCGACGCTGTCGTGAACTCCCTGCGGATCGCCGTCGACGCGACCTGGATGTCGCTGCTCCTGGGTCTGACCGTCGCCGCTCTCGTCACCCGGCGTTCGCGCAGCCGCTCCGAACGTCATCTGCGCGCGGTGCTCGACGGGTTGTTCATGCTGCCGCTCGGCGTCTCGGCCGTGACGCTGGGCTTCGGCTTCCTGGTCACGCTGGGGCGTCCACCGCTCGACCTGCGCGACTCACCGTTGTTGATCCCGGTCGCGCAGGCCCTGGTCGCACTTCCGCTGGTGGTCCGCGTGCTGGTGCCGGTGCTGGCGGGCATCGACGACCGGCTCCGCCAGGCCGCGGCCACCCTCGGCGCGTCGCCGGTCCGTGCCTTGGCTGTCGTCGACCTGCCGGTGATCTGGAAGCCGATCCTGGCAGCCGCCGGGTTCGCGTTCGCCTGCTCCCTGGGCGAGTTCGGGGCCACGTCGTTCCTGGTCCGCGACGACCGGCCAACCCTCCCCGTGGTGATCTTCCGGCTGATCGGCCATCCCGGCGACCTCAACTTCGGGATGGCCCTCGCGGGCTCCGTGGTGCTCGGTGCGACGACGGCGGCGGTCATGCTCATCGTCGAGCAGCTCCGGGTGCCGTCGGTCGGGACGTTGTGATGGCCGGGACGCCCGCCCTCTCCGTACGCGACCTGTCGGTGTCCTACGACGGCACCCCCGCCGTCGTCGGCGCCGGCCTCGAACTCGACGAGGGGCAGGTCCTGGCCGTGCTGGGGCCGTCCGGCTGCGGCAAGTCGACCCTGCTCCGTGCGATCGCCGGGCTCGAGCCCGCGACCGGGCGCGTGCGCTGGCACGACCAGGACGTCTCGACGACTCCGACCCACCGCCGCGGCTTCGCGCTGATGTTCCAGGACGGCCAGCTGTTCCCACACCTGACCGTCGCCCGCAACGTCGGCTACCCCCTTCGCATCCGGCGTACGCCGCGCACCGCGGCCGCCGCCCGGATCGCCGAGCTCCTCGAGCTGGTCGGTCTCTCGGGCTTCGAGGGGCGGCTGCCGTCGACGCTCTCGGGCGGGGAGCGACAGCGCGTCGCGCTCGCCCGGGCCCTGGCGGCGTCGCCCCGGCTGCTCCTCCTCGACGAACCGCTCAGCGCACTCGACGCGGGACTCCGACAGCGGTTGGCCGACGACCTGCGCCGGATCCTGGTCGAGGCCGGCACCACCGCGGTGATGGTGACCCACGACCACGAGGAGGCCTTCGCGGTGGCCGACCGCCTCGCCGTGATGCGAGACGGCCGGATCGTGCAGTCCGGACCCATCGCCGACGTCTGGCGCTCGCCGGCCGACCCGGCGACCGCGCTGTTCCTCGGCTATGCCCGCGTCGTCGAGGGCGCGGCGGCGGCCGGGCTCCTGGCCGCCGCCGGGATCCCGGACAGCGTCTCGGTCGCGCTCCGCCGGTCCGCCCTGTCGGTAGCCGACGACGGTCCGCTCAAGGGCGAGGTGGTCGACGTCCGGACCACCCCGGGCCAGCTCCGACTCGTGGTGCGCACCGACCATGGCGAGCTCGACGCGGTGGCGTCGCTGGACCGGCGACCGGCGCCCGGAGACGACGTACGCCTGCGCGTCGATGCCACCCGGATGGCCCGGCTACCGGGCAGATCTGCGTCCCATCAGCCAGCCCTAGACTGACCCGCGTGTTCCGCCGTGCCCACATCCTCATGGGGTCTATCGCCTTGTCCATGGGGTTGCTGGCGGTGCTCGCCGCGATCATCTTCGACGCCAAGCTGGTGGACCCCGACGGCTTCATCGGGCCGTCGTACCTGCGGCTGCCGACCGTCCTGGCCCTCGGCTTCGGCATCGACCTGATCCCGCGCACGCTGTGGGTCTCGCGGATGAACCCGATGCGGATGCCGGGAGTCTTCCGTGAGCGGTTGCGCCGGCACTGGACCCGTGACCGGGTCCTGCTCGTGGTCACCGGGATCCTGAGCTTCTACATCACCTACGTCAGCTACCGGAACCTGAAGTCCCAGCTGCCCTTCATCGAGGGGCGAGGGCACAAGTTCGACCGCGAGCTGTTCAGCCTCGACAAGGCACTCTTCCTGGGCCACGAGCCGGCGATCGTCCTCCACAACCTGCTGGGCAACGGCCTCTCGGCAGAGATCCTCTCCACCGTCTACCTGTGGTTCCTGCCACTGGTGCCGTTCGCCCTGGCGGTCTGGCTGGTCTGGTCACGCAACCTCGGCTTCGGCTACTGGTTCGCCGCGTCGCAGTGCATCGCCTGGACTCTGGGCACGGTCTCCTACTACGCCCTGCCGACCCTCGGACCCGGCTTCCAGCACCCCTGGCTCTACACGACGATCGACGACACCGCCGCCGGCCACCTCATGAACTCCCTGGCCGACACCCGGGTCTGGGCGGTCAACACCAGCGCGCCGTCGTTGATGAACCTGACCAACTTCCTCAGCGGCGTCGCGGGGTTCGCCAGTCTGCACGTGGCGATCACCCTGCTGGTGGCGCTGATGATCCAGTACACGACGACGATCCGATGGCTGAAGATCGTCTTCTGGGTCAACACGTGCGTCACCGCGGTCGCCACCTTGTACTTCGGCTGGCACTACGTGGCCGACGACGTCGCCGGGGTCGCGATCGCGCTGTTCTCCTTCTACGTCGGGGGTTGGGCGAGCGGGCAGTCGTTCACCCGTCAGCGCGCGGCCGTCGCCGAGCTGGAAGAAGTTACAACCGTGTAGTTCGTCAAGGCGACACGCCGGTTACTTCTGAGAAATTTGAGAAAGTTGTTCCTTTTGTGACTTCTGCGCATTAGCGTGCTGGACGGTGTCACAGGTGGAGAGGAAGCCACCCGAGGCCCTCACCGTCACAGCAGCTACCGCAGGAGGACGACCCCGTGCATCGAGTCGGCGTCACCGCCCTCGCCCTCTCCCTGGTCACGGGCCTCACCGGGGTCGCGGCCGCCTCCGCCGCCCCGTCGGGTGGCGATCACGTCTACCCGAGCAAGCAGCAGGTACACGACGCTCGGCACCGGGTCACCCGGGTCGCCGACAACGTCGCCGGCGTCAAGTCCCAGCTCGTCCAGGCCGACCTCGACGCCCAGGCCGCCGCGGTCACCGCCGAGCAGGCCGCCGAGCGCTACAACGGCGCGCGCTGGGAGCTCCAGCAGGCGCGTCGGGACGCGCGGGTGGCCGACCGCCATGCCCGGATCGCGGCCCACGACGCGACACAGCAGCGCGACGCGTACGCCGCGACCGTCGTCTCGTCGTACGAGCTCGGTCCTTCGATGAGCCCGCTCGCGGCGCTGCAAGGCAGTGACGGCGTCTCGTCGGTCATCGGCACGATGTCCGCGCTCCACAACGCGCAGGACGCGATGGACCACACCTTCGACTCCTACACCGCGTCCTCCACGCTGGCCGGCGTCGCCAGCGACCAGGCAGACACCGCGCGCGCGAAGGCCGAGCGGCTCGCGGCCCAGGCCAGGACAGCTCGGGACCAGGCCGCCGCCGCGGCCTCCGCAGCCGATGCCGCGAGCCGGCAGATCGCGTCCCGGAAGACCCGGCTGATCCACCGGTTGGCCACGCTGCAGCACATCAGCGTCTCGCTGGCCGAGCAGCGGCAGGCCGGGATCGAGGAGGCCGCACGTGAGGCCGCCCAGAAGGCCGCGGAGGAGAAGGCCGCCAAGGAGCGAGCACGGCAGCGGGCCGCACAGCAGGCAGCCGAGCGGGCCCAGCAGGCCCAGAACGACCAGAACGCCTCCGACGGCTCCGATCCGTCGGATCCCCCCTCACCGAGCGACGACCCGACGTCGGGACCGACCGGCCCGGCCGATCCCCCTTCACCCCCGGCCGATCCTCCGGCCCCGGCGTCGGGCGTCACCCGGGCCCTAGCCTTCGCCCGCGCTCAGATCGGCGATCCCTACGTGTGGGGCGCCGCTGGTCCGAACGCGTGGGACTGCTCGGGTCTGACCATGGGAGCCTGGCGCGCCGGCGGCATCTCGCTGCCGCACTACTCGGTCGCCCAGTACGCCCAGTCGACGCCGATCTCGAGGAGCGCTCTGCGGCCCGGTGACCTGGTCTTCTGGGGCTCCTCCAGCAGTCCGTCGTCGATCTACCACGTCGCGCTGTACGCCGGGAACGGGATGATCATCCAGGCCCCCCGCACCGGCCGTGACGTCGAAGAGGTGTCGATGTACTACTGGATCTCCCCGAACTTCTTCGCGCGTCCTT
>JAICSC010000034.1 GCA_025937085.1 Nocardioides sp. | reverse complement strand
TCGTCACCAGCTGCCGCCGGCACCGCCGGCGTCGCCCAGGTCACGGTCGTCCTGGTCGGATGTCGGCTGATCGTGCCTGGTGCGGGACGCGGACTCCAGCTCGGCCGCGTCACGACGTCCACCGAACCACTGGTCGTCGGCTCGAACGCCGGCCGGGGCCACCGACTCGCCCCGGACCACGCCGGGCAGGTACACGGCCGCCAGGATCCCCAGCGTGATCAGCGCCGGTATGCCCACGAACACCAGCAGGAAGTGGATGACGTTCACCGACGGTGGGTTGCTCCACCCGTCCGGGATGTCTGCGGACGCCGGTCCGGCGTACGCGAGAAGCAGGATCGTGGCGGAGCCCACAACGAGCGCCGCCCTGCGCAGGGCCTGGGGTGAGGGAATCACGCCTTGAGGATACTGGTCGCCATGTCCGCAGTACTCGCCGTCATCAACCACGCCCAGTGGGTGAACCTCGGGAACCTGCTGGCACGCAAGGCCGGAGCGCTGGTCACCCTGGTGGTCATCGGCCTCGTCGTCCAGTTCGTGCTCCACCGGCTCATCGACAAGCTGGTCAGCCAGGCCGAGGACGGGGTCCTCCCGAGCCGGATCACCCACGCGGCCTTCGGGAAGGGATCGACCGAACCGGCGCCGGGGTCGACCCGTCGCGTGCAACGCGCCAAGACCCTCGGGACCCTGCTCAAGAGCATCACGTCGGGCGTGATCGTCGGCGTCGTGCTGACCATGATGCTCAGTGAGGTCGGCCTGAACATCGGCCCGATCATCGCCAGCGCCGGCATCGTCGGCGTGGCCCTCGGCTTCGGGTCGCAGACGCTGGTCAAGGACTTCCTGTCCGGCATCTTCATGATCTTCGAGGACCAGTACGGCGTCGGCGACGTCGTCGACATGGGCGAGGGCCTCAGCGGCACGGTCGAGGCGGTCAGCCTCCGGGTGACCCGGCTGCGGGACACCAACGGCACCGTCTGGTACGTCCGCAACGGTGAGCTCTACCGGGTCGGCAACATGAGCCAGAACTGGGCGCGGACGGTGCTGGACGTCCAGGTGAGCGCGCGGGAGGACATCGCACGAGTACGCCGTGTGCTCGCCGACGTGATCCACGACCTGTGGCAGGACGAGGACTTCGACGGCGTCGTCATCGAGGAGCCCGAGATCTGGGGCATCGAGGCGATCACGCCCGACGCGATCACCCTCCGGGTCACGCTGAAGACCGCGCCGATGGAGCAGTGGCGGGTCGCCCGGGTGCTGCGCGAACGGATCAAGGCCCGCTTCGACCACGAGGGCATCCAGGCGCCCTACCCCACGTCGTACGTCATGAACCGCACGCCGGGCAGCGAGGCCCCCGCCCAGTGAGCTTCTACGACGAGATCGGCGGCGAGGAGACGATCACGCGGATCGTCGCCGCCTTCTACCGGGGCGTGGCCGCCGACCCCTATCTCCGGGCGATCTACCCCGAGGACGACCTGGGGCCGGCCGAGGAGCGCTTCCGGCTGTTCCTGATGCAGTACTGGGGCGGCCCCACGACGTACTCCGAGCGCCGCGGTCATCCCCGGCTGCGGATGCGGCACGCGCCCTTCGCGGTCACGCCGAAGGCCAGGGAGCACTGGCTGCGTCACTTCCGGGCCGGGCTCGACGAGGTGGCGCTGCCGCCGGAGCAGGACGCGCAGTTCTGGGACTACATCACCCACGCGGCGCAGTTCATGGTCAACTCGTTCGACGAGACCTGAGCCCTGATGCTGGATGAGCCTCAGGACCCGGCGTCGCGCAGCCGCTGCTCGAAGAGCTCGCGGTGCTTGGGGTGCCAGGCGAGCGGCTTGTCTTCCGTGTCGACGTTGACCTCCACGATCCGGCTCCGGGCCATCACCCGCTGTGCGTTGTCGGGGTCGCGGATCTCCTGCTCGAACGTGGCGGAGGTGTCGCCCAGGGCGACGACCCGGCTGCGCACGGCGTACGGCTCGGGGCGCAGGTTCATCTGTCCGACGTAGTCGATCTCGCTGCGCACGATCACGGTGGTGACCGTTCCGTTGACCCGCGCCTCCCGGAAGACGCCGGTGAGCAGGTCGACCTGTGCGAACTGCGCGTAGTCGAGGTAACGGAGGTTGTTGACGTGGCCGAGCAGGTCGACGTCCGAGAAGCGCACGTGGACCGGTCGCTCGACCGCGCCCGCCCCCCAGGACGTCCCGCCGCGAGCCGCGGCGCGGCCCGAGACGGGTGACGGTCCGAGGTGCGACGACAGCTGGTCGCGTTCCGCACCGGTCATCCGTCGAGGCCGTCCGGAGGCGAACACGTACGGCGTGAGCGTGGTCGTCGCACGCCCGTGCACGACCGGGTCCTCCGCGGAGCCGGTGAAGAGCTCGTAGCCGAGCGTGAAGGAGGCCGCTCGGACCTCGGTGGCCCACACCGCGACGAGGAGCGGAGCCTGCTTCAGCCGGAGCGGCGAGAGGTACTCCACCACCGTGTTGACCACGACCAGGCCCTCACCCGGGTTCGGGGTGGGCGAGGTGTCGTGGTGCCGCAACAGGTCGAGCCGCGCCTCCTGGAGATAGTCCACGAACGCGACGTTGCTGATGGTGTCGCCGTGCTGGTCGGCCCTCCGCATCTGACACTCGTACACGTGACGCACGGCCCGATCCTGCCAGCCGACGCGCCGACGGCCGGACACGGCGGTCCGACTAGGGTGAGAGCGTGCCCGCAGCAGCCCCCGAAGCCGTCATCGTCGCCACCGCCCGCTCCCCGATCGGCCGGGCCGTCAAGGGCTCGCTGAAGGACGTCCGTCCCGACGTGCTCGCGGCACAGATGATCCGGACCGCCCTGGACAAGGTCCCGGCCCTGGACCGGCACGACATCGACGACGTCTATCTCGGCTGCGGTCTCCCGGGTGGCGAGAGCGGCTTCAACATGGCCCGCATCGTCAACGTGATGAACGGCATGGACGACGTCCCCGGCGCCACGATCACCCGCTACTGCGCCTCGTCGGTGCAGACCACGCGGATGGCCTTCCACGCGATCAGGGCCGGCGAGGGAGACGTGTTCGTGTCGGCCGGGGTGGAGACGGTGTCGCGGTTCGAGCACGGCAGCTCCGACTCATGGCCGGACACCCGCAACCCGGACTTCGCCGAGGCGATGGCCCGCACCGCGGGCCGTGCCGAGCACGGCTCCGGCGGCGAGGCGTGGCACGACCCACGCGAGGACTCCCCCGACGGCACGGTCCTCCCCGACGCGTACATCGCGATGGGCCAGACGGCCGAGAACGTCGCGACGCTGCGCGGCCTGACCCGGCTCGAGCTCGACGAGTTCGGCGTCCGCTCGCAGAACCTCGCCGAGAAGGCGTTGGCGGACGGCTTCTGGCAACGCGAGATCACGCCGGTGACGACTCCCGACGGCACGGTCGTCTCCGCCGACGACGGCCCCCGGCCCGGCGTGACTCTCGAGGGCGTCTCCGGTCTGAAGCCGGTCTTCCGCCCGGACGGCGTGGTCACCGCCGGCAACTGCTGCCCGCTGAACGACGGAGCGGCTGCGGTGGTTGTCATGTCCGACACCAAGGCGGCCGAGCTCGGGATCACGCCGCTGGCCCGGATCGTCGCCACCGGGGTGAGTGCCCTCTCCCCCGAGATCATGGGGCTGGGTCCCGTCGAGGCGACCCGCCGGGCCCTCGGGCATGCCGGGATGACCATCGGGGACATCGACCTGGTCGAGATCAACGAGGCGTTCGCGGCGCAGGTGGTGCCGTCGTACCAGGACCTCGGCATCGATCTCGACCGGCTGAACGTCAACGGCGGCGCGATCGCCGTCGGCCACCCGTTCGGCATGACCGGTGCGCGCCTGCAGACCACGATGCTGAACTCGCTCGACTGGCACGACAAGTCGCTCGGGCTGGTCACGATGTGCGTCGGCGGCGGACAGGGCATGGCGCTGATCCTGGAACGACTGAGCTGACCGATACCCTGGGCGTCATGTCCGAGGCGCGGGGGACACGCTGGCTGGAGGCCGACCAGCAGCGGTCCTGGCGCGCCTTCGCAGTGGGGGTGACCCTCCTGCTGGACCGCCTGGACGCCGACCTGCAGCGCGAGTTCGACCTGTCCCTGACCGAGTACGAGATCCTGGTCCGTCTCTCGGAGCGTCCCGAGCGGTCGATGCGGATGGCGCAGCTGGCCGACGCGCTGGCGCACAGCCGGAGCCGGGTGACCCACACCGTCGCGCGGATGCAGAACGCCGGCCTCGTCGAGCGGTCCACCTCACCCGAGGACGGCCGCGGCATCGTCTGCACGCTCACCGACCGCGGCCACGACCTGCTCGTCGAAGCGGCCCCGATCCACGTGCACGGCGTGCGCGACTACCTCGTCGACCTGGCCGACCGGGACGACTTCGCCGCGCTCGGCCGGGTCATGAACGCCGTCACCGACCGACTCATCGAGTGCCACCCCGAGGCTGACATCCGCCGTTAGGACCGGGTCAGGGCCGGGTCAGCCGCCGGTGGGTGACCCGGTGCGGCCGCGCGGCCTCGGCGCCGAGGCGCTCGACCTTGTTCTCCTCGTAGGCCGCGAAGTTGCCCTCGAACCAGAACCACCTCGCCTCGTCCTCGTCGTCGCCCTCCCAGGCGAGGATGTGGGTCGCGATGCGGTCGAGGAACCACCGGTCGTGAGAGGTGACCACGGCACAACCGGGGAACTCCAGCAGCGCGTCCTCCAGCGACTGAAGGGTCTCCACGTCGAGGTCGTTGGTCGGCTCGTCGAGAAGCAGCAGGTTGCCGCCCATCTTCAGGGTGAGCGCCAGGTTCAACCGGTTGCGCTCTCCGCCCGACAGCATCCCTGCGCGCTTCTGCTGGTCGGGCCCCTTGAACCCGAACGACGCGACGTAGGCCCGTGACGACATCTCGAAGTTCGCGACCTTGATGAACTCGAGCCTGTCGGAGACGACCTCCCAGACGTTCTTGTTCGGGTCGATGCCACCCCGGCTCTGGTCGACGTAGGAGATCTTCACGGTCTGCCCGACCTTGAGCTCGCCCGCGTCGGGCTTCTCCTCGCCCACGATCATCCGGAACAGCGTGGTCTTGCCGACGCCGTTGGGCCCGATCACGCCGACGATGCCCGCCCTCGGCAACGTGAACGACAGGTCGTGCATCAGGATCCGGCCCTCGAAGCCCTTCTCGAGGTCGTGGGCCTCGAGCACCACGTCGCCCAGACGCGGGCCGGCCGGGATGTTGATCTCCGAGGCGTCGATCTTGCGCATCCGGTCGGCCTCGGCAGCCAGCTCCTCGTAGCGGGCGAGACGTGACTTGCTCTTCGCCTGCCGGGCCTTGGGGTTCGACCGCACCCACTCGAGCTCGCGCTCGAGCATCTTGGCCCGCTTCGCGTCCTTCTGCCCCTCGATCTTGAGGCGCTCCTGCTTGGTCATCAGGTACGTCGAGTAGTTGCCCTCGTAGGGGTGGGTCTTGCCCCGGTCGAGCTCGAGGATCCACTGCGCGACGTTGTCGAGGAAATACCGGTCGTGGGTGACCGCCAGGACGCAGCCCGGGTACGACGCGAGGTGGCCCTCCAGCCACTGCACCGACTCGGCGTCCAGGTGGTTGGTGGGCTCGTCGAGCAGCAGCAGGTCGGGCTGCTGCAGCAGCAGCTTGCACAGCGCCACCCGGCGCCGCTCGCCCCCCGACAGGGTGTCGACGATCGCGTCGGGCGGTGGGCAGCGCAAGGCGTCCATCGCCTGGTCGAGCCGGCTGTCGAGGTCCCAGGCCGAGGTGTGGTCGAGGTCGGTCTGGAGCTCGCCCATCTCGGCCAGCAGCTTGTCGTAGTCGGCGTCGGGGTCGGCCAGCTCCTGCGAGATCACGTTGAAGCGGTCGAGCTTCGCCTTGATGTCGTGGACGGCCTCCTCGACATTCTCGAGCACGGTCCTGCCCTCGGTCAGCGGAGGCTCCTGCTGGAGCATCCCGACCGTCGCCTCGGGGTCGCGGACCGCTTCGCCGTTGTTGGGGTGCTCGAGCCCCGCCATGATCTTGAGCAGCGTCGACTTGCCCGTGCCGTTCGGCCCGACGACGCCGATCTTGGCGCCGTGCAGGAACGACAGCGTGACGTTGTCGAGGACCACCTTGTCCCCGTGCGCCTTGCGCACGTTGCGCAGGGTGAAGACGTACTCAGCCATGATCGGAAACCCTACGGGGCCACGGGTCACCTCAGGCGGCGGGGGAGGCCTCCTGAGCCGATCCCTCGGCGACCGGCATCAGCTTGCGTCGCTGGAACGCGCTGGTGCCGCGGTTGAGGTCGTGACCGACGAACGCCGCCTCCACCTCGAACGTGGTCACCTCGACCCCGGACTTGTTGATCCAGGCCCGGACGGTCAGCTTGCCGTGGACCACCACGGGGTCGCCCCGACGCAGCGAGTGGTCGCAGTTCGTCGCGAGCGCGCGCCAGGCGTTCACGGAGTACCACTGGGTGGCGCCGTTCTCCCAGGTGTCGGTCTTGCGCTGGTACCGCCGCGGGGTGCTCGCCACGCGGAAGCTCGCCACCGGAACGCCGGCGGCCTCGCGCAACTGGACGTCGCCACCGAGCCAGCCGGTCAGGGTCACGAAGGTCTCGTTCATGGATCACATCTCCTGTCCTCAAGGGGTCTTCAAGGGTGTTCAAGGGTCTTCAGGAACTGCGATCCGAGACTCGGCAGGGGCACCGACAACGGCCGGACTGGGCCCGGCTCCTTGTGGAGAGGGGATTCCGCAGCGACACCTGTGGACGGAGAACGGGCTACGCGAGTGCCCGGGCCAGCCCCTCGCGGACGGTGTCGTGGGCCGCCAGCTCCGCGCGCACGGGAGTGGTGACCAGCTCCTCGGCGACCGAGGCGATCGCTGACCGGAGTCGTCGGTCGGCCTTCCGAGCGCGAGACCGAGCCGTGGCGGAGACCAGCAACCGGCACAGCAGTGCGAGCAGCAGCCCGAGCACGATCCCGCCGAGCAGCAGCACCGATGGCACCGGGAACCCCGCCAGGTCGGGCGTGTCGGGTCGGGACACGCCCAGCCACGGGTCGGCGACCAGGACCGCCGACCAGACCAGGCCGGCGACCGCCACCAGGAGCAGAAGCCACTGGAGCATCCGCACGAGCCCGGCCCACGCCGGCATCCGCTCGGTATCGAGCTCGGTCGAGGTCAGGGCGGAGTCGAGCCGGTCGTTGAGGTCGGGCAGCCGGGCGACCGACGCCCGGCGTACCGCCTCCGCCCATGGCCGGGCGAGCGGGATCGAGACGTCGTCGGCCACGGCCCGTACCTCGGCGTCGACCCGCGCGCGCTGCACCTGCGTGGGTGCGGGCACCGACGTGCGTCCGCGGCCGGTGAAGGCCGAGCCGTCCTTGCCGAGGTCGAGATGCAGGCGCTTCAGCGGGTCGGGCCGGAGCCGGGACAACCACGACGTGACCGGCCAGCCGGTGGCGCGCCGACCGCGCATCCGGGTGGCGGACTCGACCGCCTGCACCACGGTCGGCACACCCGCGGCGTCCGCGAAGGCGTCCTCGAGCGCGGCGATCCGCTGCTTCGACAACTCCGGGTGTCCGCTGGTACCGGTGGCGTCACGCAACCTCCCGGCCGCTCCGCGCAGGTCGGCCTCGAGCCGCGCCCGGGTCACCTTCTTGGCCCGCACCCGCTCCGCGATCGCGTAACGCAGCGCGTCGATCCCCTCACCGGTGCGGGCGCTGGTCGCCATCAGCGGCACTCGCTCGAGACCGTCTGCGTCCAGCAGCCGGCGGATGTCGTCGAGCATCGACTTCCGGCGGTCGTCGGGGACCTCGTCGATGTGGTTGAGGATGACGAGCATGACGTCCTGGTGGGTGGCCAGCGGGGCCAGGTAGCGGTCGTGGACCGCGTTGTCGGCGTACTTCTGCGGGTCGAGCACCCACACCATCAGGTCGGTCAGCTCGATCAGCCGATCGACCTCGAGGTGGTGGGACACCTCGGTCGAGTCGTGGTCGGGCAGGTCGAGCAGGACGACGCCCTGCAGCGCCTGGTCCTCCTTGCCGAGATCGAGCAGGGAGTCGCGCATGATCTGGTGGCGGGGCGCGATCCCGAGATACGCGAGCAGCTCGTCCGCCCCCTCCTTGCCCCACACGCAGGCGGTCGCCCACGACGTCGTCGGACGGCGTACGCCGACCGTGGCCAGCTCGACGCCCGCCAGGGCGTTGAAGGTCGAGGACTTGCCGGACCCGGTGGCGCCGGCGACGGCGACGACGGTGTGGTCGGCGGCCAGGCCCAGCCGTCGGGAGACCCGGTCGACGGTCGCCTCGGCGTCGTCGACGACGCGGTCGTCGAGGCGACCTCGCGCCGCCTCGGTGGCCCGCCCGAGAGCCTCGATCCGGTCGCCCAGATCCGACCCGCGAGACACGAGTCTCCTGGCCCCGTCCAACAAGGAGGTCACTCTGCTCCTTCGTCACGTGCCCGAATCGGTCACGAAAAAGCCTAATGCGCGCCATGGTCGAGTCGTGGGACAAGGCCCGGCGGGGCGACAAGTGCCTAGTCGCGGGCGCATTGGCCACCCTAGTGGGAGTGCGTGCGCTCGACGCTGGCGTACCGCAGATCGTCGACGGCGCGGGCGGCGTTGCGCACCCGCTCGGACGCCTCGGGTTCGATGCCGAGGCTGGCCAGCAGGTCGAGGTAGCGGTGACGCTCCTCGTCGAGCAGGGCACTCACGCGCGCGTCCAGCTTGCGGCGGGCGCGTTCGGCGAGGGTGCGCAGGGCCTGGTCGCCGAAGACCGCCTCGAGCAGCTTCTGCCCCAGCAGTGCACTGCCTCCCGCGATCCCGACCTCGGCGCCGGTGAGCCCCGCGGTGTTGGCGAACACCACGATCATCAGGGCCACCGACAACCCGTTCACGCCGTACGCCAGGAACCGGGCGGTGCTGCGCTTGTCGGCGCCCTCGGTGCGGACCATCTCGAGCACGTCCTGCTGCCAGTCGCGTACGGCGCGCTCAGCCCTGCGCCGTAGCCCTCGCGACGCCCGCCCCAGGTCCTCGCCGACGTCGGCGAGCAGGTCCTGGCCGGGGCCCAGGCTCTGCCACGACGCCGAGGCCCGTTCGGCCGCCGCCTCGGCGTGCTCGACGATGAGCGTCTCGAGGCTCGACTCGACCGCGACCCCGACCCGCTCCGCCTGCTGAGGCTTGCCCTTGACCGCGTTGACCACCCGGTCGCGCAGCCATCCGACCTTCTGCTCCAGGGTCTTCAGCAGCTCCCCGGTCCCGACGAACTCCTGCCACCGGACCAGCACCTCACCACGCAGGAGGGTGCCGTCCCCGGTGGCGTCGAGCAGCCTGCGGATCTCCTCGTCGTACGCCGCGTCCGCGCCTGCCCGGAGCCGATCGGCCGCCTGGGACTGCTCGACGCAGCCGTCGGCGACGGTGTGCGCTCGTCGGGTCAGTGATCGGACGGCACCCTCGAGGGTCTGCTGCACCATCGCCGCCCGCGCCTCGGGGTCGCCGCCGAGCTGGGAGAGCCAGCCCCGGATCTCGGCCACGTGGCGGGGGGCGAGCAGGCCGTTCTCGTTGAGGTCCGTCTCGTTGACCACGAACAGCGGCGAGTCCTTGAGCCCGCGTGCCGCCAGCATCCGGGCCAGGTGGCTGGACACGGTCTCGACGGCGTCCGGCGGGGTGCGGTCGAGCACGATCGCCACCGCGGCGGAGCGTTCAGCGGCCTGGCGCAGGAAGCCCCAGGGCACCTGGTCGGCGTACCTGGCCGCGGAGGTGACGAAGAGCCACAGATCTGCGGCGGCGAGCAGCTGCGCAGCCAGCTGACGGTTGCTCTCCTCCACCGAGTCGATGTCGGGGGCATCCAGGATCGCCAGCCCCTGGGGGACGACGTCGAGGAGCACGAGCTGGAGCGCGTGCGGGTCGTGCGTCGCGTGGTGCACCCGCTCGAGCTCCGGCAGCAGGCGGTCGGCCCCGAACCAGTCGGCGTCCGCCGGGTTCAGCACGAGGACCGGCGAACGCGTGGTCGGGCGTAGCACACCGGACTCGGTGACGACCGACCCGACGAGGGAGTTGACGAGCGTGGACTTGCCGGCACCGGTCGACCCCCCCACGACCGCCAGCAGGGGCGCCTCGAGCGTGACGATGCGCGGGATGACGTAGTCCTCGAGCTGGTTGACCATCTCGTCGCGGGCGGCCCGGTGCTCGCCGACGTCGGGCAGCTCCAGCGGCAGCGCGACCCCCTGCAGGGCCGCGCGCAGCCGCACGAGTGCGGTGACCATCTGCGAGCCGGCGGCGGTGACGGTCATCGGATGGGTACCACCTGTCCGGGGAACGCGATCGAGGGACGGAGCGCGCTGATCCGGGCAACATAGTCGTGGCCCCTGGCCGCGAAGTCCGGAGGGGGTACGCCGCGCAGGTAGCGGCTGTGCAGGAAGCCGAGCTCGATCACGGCCTGCTGGTAGTCGCGCATCGCTCGCTCCCCCGTCACACCGCCGGTGTCGCGCGCATACGCGCGGCTGCGTCGTCGGGCACTGAGGTCGACGACCCAGGCGATGTCGGTGGCGGGGAGCAGCCCGCGCCGGGCCGCATCGGCCAGGGCGCCCGCGAGCATCCGGCCCTCGGAGCGCCGTACCCATACCACCAGGGCCACCGCTGCCAGGAACGCCGGCGCCATCAGGATCAGGTAGACCGACACGAAGTTCCCGGGTCCGTAGACGGTGGCGGTGTTCCAGAGTGCATGGGTCAGCACGGCGCACAGGTACCCCACCAGCGGAGCGACGATGCGCGTGGTGCGGCTGCGCGAGGCGACCGCGATACCCACGCCGACACCCGTGCAGGCGGTGAACAGCGGATGTGCGAACGGGCTGACCAGGCAGCGGACGACGAAGGTACCGGTCAGTGCCTGGACGCCACCGGGGCCAGGCCCGACGGAGCCGTCGTAGGCGCTGGCGAGGTACAGGATGTTCTCGGTGAAGGCGAAGCCGACGCCGACCATCCCGGCGTACACGATGCCGTCGAGGACACCGTCGAGCTCCGCCCGTCGCCACCACAGCAGGAGCAGGAGGAACAGCCCCTTGGCCGCCTCCTCCGCGAGAGGTGCGCCGACCTCGAGCATCCGTGTGTCGGAGATGCCGCCGACGAATCCGCCGACGCCCTCCAGCAGCAGCGCGATCGCGGTGGCGACGAAGACACCCCAGAGCAACCCGCCCACCAGGAGCCGGCGCGGCTCGGGCTCGTAACGGTCGAGCCAGAGCAGGCAGGCGATCAGCGGGCCGACCGGGACGGCGGCGAGCAGGGCGGCGACGACGGTCACCCGGGGCGCGCTCGACGCGGCCACGATCAGCATCATCGGCACCGCACACAGGAGCACCGACGCCGTCACCACGACCGTGAAGACGGCGTTGCCGCGGGGGGCACCGGCCATGGCGAGAGCCTAGACGAGACCGCCTTTCCGCTTCGCGAGCGCGGACGGCGCGGGCGTAGTCTGGCGAACGTGAGCGACGAGACCGAGATCAGGCCCGAGACCTCCGCCGGCGAGGAGTTCCACACCGAGTCGCACGACCCATCAGTGTCCGAGGCGTACTCGCGGTTCATGCGACAGGGCTGGGGCGATCGCGAGCTCGACCTGCCACCGCACCCGGTCGCGTCGTACGCCGCGGCCCGTCGGCAGCGGCTCGCCGAGGCGTTCCCCGGTGAGAGGCTGGTGCTGCCCGCCGGCTCGTTCAAGGTGCGGTCCTACGACACCGACTACCGGTTCCGCAGCGACACCGCCCACACCTACTTCTGCGGCAACCAGACCAGCGACGCCGTGCTCGTGGTTGCGGACGGTGAGTCCGTCCTCTACGCCCGCCCTCGTTCGGGGCGTGACACCGACGAGTTCTTCCGCGACCGGCAGTACGGCGAGCTGTGGGTCGGTCGCCGTCCGTCGCTGAAGGAGATCTCCGACTCGCTCGGCCTCGAGGTCCGGCACATCGACGAGCTGGCCGGTGAGCTCGAGAAGACCGGGAAGACACGTGTCCACCGCGGAGTGTCCGAGGCGGTCGACCATCTGGTCGCGGCCGACGAGAGCCGTGACGCGGACTTCGCGCGGGTCGCCTCCGAGATGCGACTGGTGAAGGACGAGTGGGAGATCTCCGAGCTCCAGACGGCCTGCGACATCACGACCCTCGGCTTCGTCGACGCCGCCGGCGAGATGGATCGCGCCGTCGAGTTCGGGGAGCGCTGGATCGAGGGCACGTTCTTCCGCCGCGCCCGCGCCATGGGCAACGACATCGGCTACGACTCGATCGTCGGCGGCGGCTCGCATGCGACGACGCTGCACTGGATCGAGAACAGCGGGCGCATCGTTCCCGGCGAGATGGTGCTGCTCGACATGGGCGTCGAGGGTCACAACCTCTACACCGCCGACGTCACCCGCACCCTGCCGGTCAACGGCACCTACTCGCCCCTGCAGCGCGAGCTGTACGACCTCGTGTACGCCGCGCAGGAGGCCGGCATCAACGCCGTCAAGCCGGGTGAGCCGTTCGTGGTGGCTCACAACGCCGCGATGGACGTGCTGGCCCACGGCCTCGAGTCGCTGAAGCTGCTGCCGTGCTCCGCGGAGGAGGCGCTCGACCCCGACTCCGGCGTGTACTCGCGGTGGACCCTGCACGGTGTGAGCCACATGCTCGGCATGGATGTGCACGACTGCGGCCAGGCGGCGCCTGAGTCCTACAAGAAGGGCACCCTCGCCGAGGGCATGGTGCTCACCGTCGAGCCCGGGCTGTACTTCCAGGCCGACGACCTGCTCGTGCCGGAGGAGATGCGTGGCATCGGCATCCGCATCGAGGACGACATCCTGGTCACCGCCGACGGTGCGAAGAACCTTTCGGGCGCGCTGCCGCGCACGTCGTCGGACGTCGAGGAGTGGATGGCCGCGAACCGGCGCTGATCATCCGCGCAGCGCCGGCAGCAGCTCCTTCTCGGCGATCGCCAGGAAGTCGCGCTGCGACTCGTCGCCGATCTGCACCAGCGCCACATCGGCGAAGCCGGCGCCCTCGGCCGCGGCCGCGTGTCCCACCAGCTCGCGCGGCCCCGACTGCTCGGTCATCAACCTGTAGCCGTAGCCGGTCATGCCCGGCCCGTACCCACTGCCGCCCGCGCATGATCACGGCCCGACGTCGCTCATCCCCCACAATGGTCCCTGGCCCTCGTAGCTCAGCTGGACAGAGCGAGTCACTTCTAATGACCAGGTCGCGGGTTCGAATCCTGCCGGGGGCACTACCGGGGACGCGACGCGAGGACGGCTTCAGTTCCCCCGACGGTGCCGCCCGTACGACATGACCTTGAGGCTGGTGCTGATCGGCCGCCACGTGCCGTCGTAGTCGTGGTGGTCGGCGTGGGGCAGGGCCAGGATGCGCAGCGTCATGCAGGGCCAGCCGTCCTCGCGGCAGCCGTGCACCGGGTCCTGGTGCAGGTGGACGATCTGACGCTGGGCCCAGCACTCGGCGAGGGCACGGTCACGGTGCCTGCCGGCGTAGAGGGCGCCCGACTCGTTCTCGGTGATCCGCGCAAGAAGGAAGTCAGTCAGGCTGACGCGACCCGGTTTCCCCAACGGGCGGCGTTCGAGGATTGCAGCAGTCATGGCGGTTCTCCCTGGTCCCGCCCCCCTGCGGCGTTCGCCGCACGAAGGAGAGGGTAGGTCAGCGACAGGACGGTGGGCAGACCTCGGCGGGCAAAGTCTGGGAGGTCTTTCAGAAGGTCAGGCGACCGTGTAGTCGGGCGCGGCGTTGGAGCGGACCTGGTCGAGTACGACGATGATGCCGTCGACCTCTTCGTCGTTGAAGAAGTAGTCGGGCCCGCTGGGCGCGTCGTCGGTGAACGGCGACTCGTACAGGCGGCGGGCGGCCATGACCCCGTTGGCGGTCAGCTCGGACACGATCAGGCCGACGAAGTCGATCTGGGCACGCGAGTACGTCGAGTCGTCGAGGAAGCGAGACAGCGCCTCGGTCGCCGCCCCTCGATCCAGCCCCACGAGCGACCGGACGAAGAGCCCCAGCCCCTGCGACTCCTCCGTGGCCTTGGCGATGTCCTCGGCGTGGCCGGCGCCGCTGGCGAGCAGCATCTCCTCGAGCGAATCGATGTCGGCGGAGGTCAGTGGCAGGTTGCGGTGGAGGCGCTGGAGCGCGACGTGGTCCTCGTGCTCCTGGAGGTAAGCCCGTGCCTTCGCCCGGAAGCGCTCCCAGTCGGTGCCGGGCGTGGTCCCGGGCAGGTCGACGATGGTGGAGCGTCCCAGCTCGTCCTCGAAGTCGGTGTACACGGTCCGACGCTCGCCCTTCGGAAGGAACCGGACGAGCCCCCGCACGCGACGTCTCACCAGCTCCAGCATCGGCAAGGTGACGTCGACCCACCACTCGTCGTTCGCGAGCTCGTCCAGCAGGGTCTGTTGCTCGGCGACCGACGGGATGCTGGTCTGCCCGAGCAGACCGGCCGCGATGTTCTGGACCTGCTGGCGGATGCGGTCCGCTGTCACCAGGTCGCCCTCCAGCTGCGCCAGCTGACGTCGAAGGACCAGCAGGTCGAACCGCTTGGCATCCTCGTCGTCGTCACGTACGGCGGAGGGCAGACCGCTCAGGTGTACGGCGAGGTCGCCGGCCTGCTCGGTCGTCAGCGACTCCCACGCCGGCCACTCGGCGTACTCCTCGACGAGGCGGCGCTGAGGGCGGACCAGGATGTTGTCGAGGTTCATGCCGGCGACGAACTCCTGCAGCGAGCGGGCGGTCTCCTCTCGCAGACCGGGCTCGGTCTCGCCGGCGTCGAGCGCAGCCACCAGCCCGAGGCGGGCCTCGATGATCCGCTGACCAAGCGACTTCTGGGTCGATCCCTCGGACGCCGGCAGGTCCTGGCTGAAGAACTCGAGGTTCTGGCAGAAGTCGAAGACGTAGAAGTTCTTCTTGTCGTGACCCGGCCCGAAGAGGTCGGGCCGCAGGCGCGTCCCCCGGCCGATCATCTGCCAGAACTTGCTCTTCGACCTCACCAGCTTGAAGAAGACCAGGTTGCACACGTCCGGTACGTCGATGCCCGTGTCGAGCATGTCCACCGAGATCGCGATGTGAGGCGGCTTGCCGGTGGTGGAGAAGTCGTCGATGAGCGACTGCGTGTACGGCACGCCGTGCGTGATCACCCGGGCGAAGGTCCCGCCGTACTCGGGGTACTGCAGGTCGAAGCGGCGCTGGACGAAGTTCGCGTGGTCGCGGTTCTTGGCGAAGACGATGGTCTTGCCCAGGACGTCACCGCCCGCGACCTTGTGCCCCTCGCTCATCAGCGTCGCCAGCACCTTGTCGACCGTGTCCTCGTTGAAGAGGAAGCGGTTCAGCTCCTCGGTCGAGACGGAGTCGGGTACGTCGCCGTCCTCGCCCCACTCGAGCGAGTCCCACTCGTCCTTCTCCTCGTCGCTCAGGGCGTCGTACCGGATGCCTTCGCGCATGAACCTGAGCGGCACCGAGACGCCGACCGGTGGCACGAGGTACTCCTCCGCGACGGCGTCGTCGAGGCTGTAGGCGTCGGTCGGCACGCCGTCCTCGAGGTGGAAGAGCCTGTACGTGTTGTGGTCGACCTCGTCCTTCGGGGTCGCGGTCAGACCCACGAGCAGCGAGTCGAACCACTCGAAGATCGCGCGGTACTTCTGGTACACCGAGCGGTGGGCCTCGTCGATCACGACCAGGTCGAAGTACCCGGGGCCGAAGGTGCGCAGCCCGTCCTGGGTGCCGTTGACCAGGTTGAGCATGGGTCGGGTACGTCGACACGTACACGCGGCCGTCGGTGATCTTCTCGGTCACCAGGTTGACCGTCGTCGCGCCCGGCAGATGCTGCTTGAAGGCGTTCACCGCCTGGTTGACCAGAGCCGTGCGGTCGGCGAGGAACAGCACGCGTTTGACCCAGCCGGCCTTCATCAGCTGGTCGGCCAGCGCGATCACGGTCCGGGTCTTGCCGGAACCGGTGGCCATCACCAGGAGGGCCTGGCGCTGCTTCTTGGCGAAGGCGTCGTCCACGGCACGGATGGCCCGGCGCTGGTAGTGGCGCTCGACGATCGCCGAGTCGATCGCGGCGTCCGGAAGCGATGCGCGCGCCGTACGACGCTGCACCATCAGCTCGAGCTCGTCCCGGGTGTAGAACCCCTGGACCTCGCGCGGCGGGTAGCCTGCGGCGTCGTCCCAGAGCCAGTGCTCGTAGCCGTTGGTGTAGAAGATCACCGGCCGGCGCCCCGTCATCTGCTCCAGGCAGTCGGCGTACAGCTTCGCCTGCTGCTGGCCGACCTCAGGGTCCTTCTTGGTGCGCTTCGCCTCGACGACGGCGAGCGGCAGTCCGTCGGCGCCCCAGAGGACGTAGTCCACGTAGCCGCCACCGTCTGCCGTCGGCATACCGGTGACCGGGTACTCGCGGTCGCGTTCCTCGGTGAGTGGCCAGCCCGCCTCGGCGAGCAGTACGTCGATGAAGCGGTCGCGCGTCTCGGCCTCGGAGTAGTCGTGGTCGTCGACCGGCTGCTGGGCCGCGCGAACGGCCGCGATCTCCCCCCGGAGTCGCTCGATCTCGGCGTCCTTGGCCGCGGCCAGGTCGTCACGCTCGGCCAGCTGCTGCGAGTACCTCTTGTCCTGCGCGCGGAACCTCTCGGCGAGCCTGACCACCTCGTTGCGGTTGAGGGGTGCCGCGGCACGCGCGAGCGCGGGGTCGAACTGCCTGCTGGTGGGCACGGCCGCCGGGTTCGTCGAGTACCGGTGAGCGGTCCAGACCACGACGTGGAAGAGCTCGCGCAGCGCATCCGCCGCCGCCCGCGGCGGGATCGCGCGTTGGTCGTGGACGGCCCGGTTGCCGAGCATCCGGATCAGGGTGAGCTTCTGCGCGATCCCGACGCCGACGAGGTTGCGGAACGCCGGCTCGGCGATCCGGGCGGCCAGGTCGTCGCGGTAGGGCTGGCGGAGGCGGGCGACGTCGTACACATGGTCGACGAGCTGCTCGACGGCACGTCGTGCGTAGAAGCAGGCAGACCGCGGATCGGAGGTCAGATAGCGCTCGGCATGGGCGCAGTCGGCCTGGATGCCCGGCCACTCGGCCTTGATGAACTCGAAGTTCCCCGTCACAGCGCTCCCGATGATGATCGGCCAACATCATCTCCGGAAGCCCGTGGTCTCGCGAGGATTTCAGGAAGCTCGGGGCAGTGCGCGCGTCCCGGTGTGGTCGACGAGGTAGAGCGCGCCGTAGGGGTCGCGCCACAGGTAGATGCCGGGGAAGGGTTGCTTGATCGTCCATCGTCCGAAGGTCTTCAGGCGGTGGTGGGGTGTGGTCATCGGCCCGTAGTTCCCGATCCGCGATTGCCCGGCCCGAACTGGTCGACCGTCGGGCCCGTGTTGGTAGGGCTCGGTGTGGTCGATCTGGTCGGGGTCGAGGCTGGTGGAGAACGGGAAGGTGTCGGCCGGCGTCATCAGACGCACGGCCCGTCTATGTCGGTCCGGGATCTCGTAGGCGTCGACCGGCGCCAGGCCCTCGATGTCGAGCACGGGCCTGACGGTGACCTTTGCGTGCGGGCTGAGGTGGTCTTTGACCCAGGTTTCGGTGACCGCGCCGCAGCCCTCGACCCGGGCGATCCCCTCGGCATCCGGGGCGGCATAGGTGTGCACGTTGATCACGACCTGAGGCAACAGCTTGGCCCAGTCGAGCTCGGGCTTCGGGCCGGTGCGTGGGGCGTCTCCGTCGGTCGAGCACGGGTCCTCGGCGGGCGGGTCTCCGGCGGGGTCGTCGGGCCGGTCGCGCCACGCCTGGTAGGCGCTGATCAGCTCGGCGGCCAGGTCGGGCCGGGACAGCACCAAGAGGGCCTTGACCCGACGCTTGTCGACCGGGTCGGCGTCGCCCAGGTCCTTGAGGATGTCGGCGATGCGTTGCAGGGCGGCGTCGAAGACCAGCAGCGTGCGGGCCGGAGCCTTGATGTAGAAGCCGCACATACCGTGATCGGTCTCCGGGTCGGGCCGGGTGCGGCATGCGACCTGCTGCTCGGCGGCTTTCCGTTCGGCCTCGGCGGTGGCCCGCGGGTCCGCGGCCGCCACCAGACCGTCGAGGCGGGCCTGGAACCGGGTATAGGTCAACCGGCCGTCGGCGTACTTCGCGATCCGGTCATCGACGTAAGCGGCCTGCTCGATGGTCAGGTCGCGGGTC
>JAICSC010000277.1 GCA_025937085.1 Nocardioides sp. | reverse complement strand
GGGGCTCACGGCCTCGAGTCTGGGCCGTCTTCTCAGCTCGCGTGGCCTCCGCGTGACCATGCAGAAGCTCGACCCCTACCTCAACGTCGACCCCGGCACCATGAACCCGTTCCAGCACGGCGAGGTGTTCGTCACCGACGACGGCGCTGAGACCGACCTGGACATCGGTCACTACGAGCGGTTCCTCGACCGCGACCTCGGTCAGAGTGCGAACGTCACGACCGGGCAGGTCTACTCCAGCGTGATCGCCAAGGAGCGCCGCGGTGACTACCTCGGCGACACGGTCCAGGTGATCCCGCACATCACCGACGAGATCAAGGCCCGGATCCGGGCGATGGCCGACCCCGACGACAGCGGCGAACGTCCCGACGTCGTGATCACCGAGATCGGTGGCACCGTGGGTGACATCGAGTCGCTGCCGTTCCTCGAGGCCGCGCGACAGATCCGCCAGGACATCGGCCGCGACAACTGCTTCTTCCTGCACGTCTCGCTGGTTCCCTACATCGGACCCTCCGGCGAGCTCAAGACCAAGCCGACGCAGCACTCGGTCGCCGCACTGCGCTCGATCGGCATCCAGCCCGACGCGATCGTGTGCCGGGCCGACCGGGAGCTGCCCGACGGGATCAAGAAGAAGATCTCGTCGATGTGCGACGTCGACCAGGACGCCGTGGTCACCGCCGCCGACGCGCCGTCGATCTACGACATCCCCAAGGTGCTGCACCGCGAGGGCCTCGACGCCTACGTCGTACGCCGGCTCGACCTGCCGTTCCGCGACGTCGACTGGACCACCTGGGACGACCTGCTCCGCAGGGTCCACCACCCGAAGGAGGAGGTCACCGTCGCACTGGTCGGCAAGTACGTCGACCTGCACGACGCCTACCTCTCGGTCGCCGAGGCGCTGAAGGCCGGCGGCTTCGCCCACGACTCGGCGGTCCGCATCCGCTGGGTGCCGGCCGACGAGTGCGCGTCGGCGTCGGGCGCACATCGCAACCTCCACGACGTCGACGCGGTCTGCGTTCCCGGCGGTTTCGGGGTGCGCGGCCTGGACGGGAAGATCGGCGCGCTCACCTATGCGCGCACCCACGGCATCCCGACCCTGGGCCTGTGCCTGGGCCTGCAGTGCATGGTGATCGAGTACGCCCGCAACGTCGCAGGACTGGAGAAGGCCGACTCCACCGAGTTCGACCCCGACTGTCCCGAGCCGGTGATCGCGACCATGGAGGAGCAGAAGTCCTACGTCGAGGGCGCGGGCGACCTGGGCGGCACCATGCGGCTCGGGCTCTACCCGGCCGAGCTCCTGCCCGGCTCGGTCGTACGCCAGGCGTACGGCGAGGCCCGGATCGAGGAGCGGCACCGGCACCGCTACGAGGTGAACAACCACTACCGCGAGCAGCTGGCCGCGGCCGGGCTGGTGTTCTCCGGCACCAACCCTGACCTGGACCTCGTGGAGTTCGTCGAGCTCGAGCGCGACGTCCACCCGTACTACGTCTCGACGCAGGCCCATCCCGAGCTCCGGTCGCGCCCGACGCGTCCGCACCCGTTGTTCGCGGGTCTGGTCGGCGCGGCGATCGAGCGGCAGAAGGCCGAGCGGTTCCCGATCGACGAGTCGAAGCTCCGCCGCGAGCCGGAGGACGACCCGGCCTCACCGGCGTACGCCTGACCCTGGCGGGTCGCCGCACGCCGGAGGATGATCCGGCGCATGCCGGATCTCCCACGACTACGCCAGGTCATCACCGGGTTCCAGGCGTCGGCGGCGGTGCACGTGGCCGCTCAGCTCGGCCTGTCGGACCTCCTGGTGGACGGGCCGCGGACGGTCGGCGACCTCGCCGGGTCGACTGCAACCGACGAGGACACCCTGGGGCGGCTGCTGCACGCACTCTCCACGATCGGGGTGTACGACGAGCGACCGGACGGCACGTACGCGAACACCGACCTCGGCGAGGGGCTCCGCTCCGACGTTCCCGGGTCGCTACGGCCCCTGGCTCGAACGGTGGGCGCTCCGCCCCACTGGGCCGCGTGGGCACACCTGGGCCACAGCGTCCGCACCGGCGAGAACGCGTTCGAGGCGCTGCACGGCCTCGACGTGTGGACCCATCGCCTCCACCATCCGGAGGAGAACGAGATCTTCAATGCCAACATGGCCTCGCTGACCTCGGTCGTGGCGGCGGCCGTCGCCGCGGCGTACGACTTCCGCGACATGACGAGGGTGGTCGACGTGGGCGGGGGACAGGGCGCCCTGCTCGCGGCCGTCCTCGACCGGTATCCGCACGTGACGGGAACCGTGTTCGACCTTCCGCAGGCCGTCGCCGCGGGGCCGCCGCGCGAGGAGCTGGCCCCGCGGTGGTCGGCGGTCAGCGGCAGCTTCTTCGAGGAGGTGCCGGAGGCCGACGCCTACCTGGTGAAGTCGATCCTCCACGACTGGCCCGACGACCGGTGCGTGGACATCCTCCGCACGCTCCGGCGCGGGCTCCGTGACCAGGGAGTCGTGCTGCTCGTGGAGATGGTGCTGGGGCGACCGGGCCACGAACGTGCGGCAGCGTTCTCCGACCTCAACATGCTCGTGATGCCCGGCGGGCGGGAGCGCACGGAGACCGAGTTCGCAGCCCTCTTCGCGGCGGCCGGACTGGAGCTCACTCGGGTCGTCGAGACCGACAGTCCGATGGCCGTCGTCGAGGGGCGTGCGGCGGACTGACGACGAGCCCGGTCAGCCGGGCTAGGCGGCGCGGGCGCGCTCCATCCGGCTGAGCGTGTCGGTCCCGATCAGCAATGCGGCTCGGACGGTCGGATCGCACGCCGGGTCGGAGGCCATGCCCTCGGCACGCGTGACGAACGCGTCGTCGGCGACCTGGGGGAACATCCCGAACATCAGTCCGAAGACGGCGAGCATGCCGCCCCCGACCAGGGCCGGGACCTCGTCGAGGAACCGGTCGGCGTACGGCAGCAGCACGTCATCCTGCTGCGGCTGCCAGAACGCCCGGACCATCGCGCCGAGCATCGAGCCGGCGGGGATGTTCCGCTTCTCGAAGAGCTCGACCCACGCCTCGTCCTTGGCCCCGGGCTCGGGGCGGGCGGTGCGCACGGTGAGCGCGCGGACGGCGGCGTCGGGGTCGGGGTCGCGGGCGAGCAGCGACTCCACGGTCTCCGCGTCGTACTGGCCGAGCGCGGACCGACGCGTCGCCACGCGCCAGGCCAGGTCGACGTCGGAGCGAGCCGCCTGGTCCAGCAGGGCGAGGTGTTCGGCGGAGGAGGCGGCTGCCGCGAGGGTGCGGAGGGCGGCCGTCGTGTGGTCCGGGTTGTCGGCCAGGCGCGCGGCCACGTCGGCGAGTCGCTCCAGCGCGGGGGCGATGCGGTCGGGTGCGCTCCAGCGCTGGGCGATCTCGAGCGCCACGTTGAGGAACGACTCGACGACGGAGGGGCTCTTCTCTCCGGTCAGGACGTCGAGCACGCAGTCGAACAGCTCGTCGGCGGTGAGCTCGCCGTCGGAGAGCATCTGGAATCCCGTGACCACGGCCTGGGCCCGGTCCACGGCCTCGGGGAGGTCGGCGGCGTGTCGGAGCAGGACCCGGACCGAAGCCTCGTCCGGGCGGACGGCAGCGAACGTGTGGTCGGAGGCGTTGAGCAGGTGCAGGTCGGCCTTCGGCAGCGCGACGCGAGTGGCGGCCCCCGACGTCTCGACCGCCGTGGTGGCCACGTGCGCGAGGCCGCTGTCCGAGGCGTTGTAGGAGCCGATGTCGATCCGGTGCGGTCGCGGCTCGTCGTCGTCGGGAGAGGTCGCGGTGAGGGTGCCGTCGGCCAGCCGGAGGACGTCGGTCCCGGCCCGGTCCAGCCAGGCCACGGTCCAGCCGTCCAGCTCACGGTCGGCGGCCTGGCCGATCGCCGACATCAGGTCGGCCAGGGTGGTGTTCCCCCACGCGTGTGCACGGAAGTAGCCACGGAGCCCCTCGACGAACCGGTCCTCACCGACGAAGGCCATCAGCTGCTTCAGCACGCTGGCCCCCTTGGTGTAGGTGATGGCGTCGAAGTTGGCCATCGCCTGCGCGACGTCGGGCACGTCGCCGCGGATGGGGTGAGTGGCCGGCGACATGTCCTGGCGGTAGCCGCCCATCTTGCTGCCGGCCAGGAAGGTGGCCCACTCGTCGGTGAACTCCGTGCAGTTGACGCCCGCCCAGTTCGAGGCCCAGGACGCGAACGCCTCGTTCAGCCAGAGGTCGTCCCACCAACGCATCGTCACCAGGTCGCCGAACCACATGTGCGCCATCTCGTGCAGCAGGATCTGGGCGCGGACGGCGCGCTGCCCGTACGTCGGCGTACTGCGGTAGAGCACGCTGTCGGTCCAGGTGACCGAGCCCCAGTTCTCCATCGCGCCCCCCATGTTCGGCACGAAGACCTGGTCGTAGCGTTCCTGGGCGAACGGCTGACCGAACCGCTCGCCGAAGAAGGCCAGGCCGCGGTCGGTGAGGTCGAAGAGCTCCTCGGCGTCCCGCTCGAGGAACTGCCGGAGGGACTGCCGCGAGTACAGGCCGAGGTCGTAGCCGCCCCGCCGGGACCGGATCTCGTGGTAGGGGCCGCCGGTGACGACCGTGACGTACGTCGAGAGCGAGGGGGTGTCGCTGAAGGTCCAGCGTCGTCCGCCGCCCCCGTTGTCATCACTGTCGCCGTCGAGGTCCTCGACCCGGTCGGGGGCGGAGTTGTTGGTCACCGTCCAGGTCGCGGGCGCGTCCACGACGAAGCCGTGCGGCGCCTTGAGGTCGGGCTGGTCGAAGCAGGCGAAGGCGTAGCGGGCCCGGTCGGGCTCGAAGCTCGACCAGACGTAGACGAGCTTGTCGAGCGGGTCGACGGTCTTCAGGATGG
>JAICSC010000221.1 GCA_025937085.1 Nocardioides sp. | reverse complement strand
TGAGCGCGACGCAGCGGTAGCCGACCGAGGCCGAGACAGGACCCGCGGCCAGGGCCGGCGTCGCGACCGTGCCGATGGCGAGTGCCGCGGCGCCGGCGGCGCCGATCAGCTTGAGATGCTTGGAACCAACATTCATGTGGTGACCCCTTTCCCAGGGATTCTGGCGGGACGCTCCCCGGCCCCGCGCGAGAGCACCCCACCACAACGCCCTACCCAAATGCCAGAGTCACACGGCATCTCGAGGCGTGTTTTGCGCCGGTGATGGCGGCTGGGATCGCGCCGAGGCTCAGCCCGACTCAGGAGACGCGCCGGGAGCTCGGGCGGATGATCCGCTCCACGATCCGCCCGATGATCAGCCAGACCACCGCGGCCAGGCCCCAGTTGACCAAGGCGTTCTTGGTCACCGACGCGTGGGAGTGACCCTTCCAGTGCGCGACGCCGTCGGCGCGCGAGAAGACACCGAAGTCCAGTTTGTCGGAGGTGTCGATGCAGAACTTCACCAGGCTGTTGTCGAGGTTCGCCTTGAGCGCGATGCACAGCGCAGCCACGGCGAGTACCAGCGCCGCGAGTGCGCACACGATCCAGACCAGCTGGGCCAGCCGCGCGCGTACCTGGTTGGCGACGGCCTTCGCCTGCGCGGCGCGGTCGACGCGGGTGGTGTCGGCGGGAGCAGTGGACTCGGTTTCCTCTTCGACGTGCCGGCGGGTCATGGCCCGAGGATGGCACAGCCGAGCAGCGGCCCGCAGGAGGTCGCCCCCGGCGCCGAGGGGTGTGTCAGCGGCCCTCGAAGCGTGCCTTGCCGGGGCCGCGCTCGACGAACGAGGTCATCCCGATCCGGCGGTCCTCGGTGGCGAAGAGGGAGGCGAACTGCTGCCGCTCGATGGCCAGGCCGGTGTCGAGGTCGACCTCGAGTCCCTGGTCGATCGACTCCTTGGCGGCCCGGAGGGCGTACGTCGCGGCCCCGTTGAACTGCCGCGCCCACGCGACCGCCTCGGCGTACACCTGGTCGGCCGGGACGACCCGGTCGACCAGCCCGATTTCCAGGGCCTCGTCGGCCTTCACGAACCGCCCGGTGAAGATGATGTCCTTGGCCCGGCTCGGCCCCACCAGCCGGGCGAGGCGTTGGGTCCCGCCGGCGCCCGGGATGATCCCCAGCAGGATCTCGGGCTGGCCGATCGCGGCGTCCTCGGCGGCGAAGCGCACGTCGGCGCACAGCGCGAGCTCGCAGCCGCCGCCCAAGGCGTAGCCGGTGATCGCGGCGACCACCGGCTTCGGGATGCGCGCCACCGCTGTGAACGACGACTGCAGCGGTCCGGAGCGCTCGACCATGTCGACGTACGACAGGTCGGCCATCTCCTTGATGTCGGCGCCGGCCGCGAACACCTTCTCGCCGCCGTAGACGACCACGGCCCTGACGTCGTCGCGCTGGCCCGCCTCCGCTGCGGCCGCCCGGATCTCCTCCTGGACCTGACGGTTGAGGGCGTTCATCTTCGGGCGGTCGAGCCGGATGGTGCCGACCCCGTCCTCGACCTCGAGCCGCACGAACTCCGCCATCACGTTCCTCTCTGCCCGATGATCGCGACCAGGTCGGCCACCGGGGGCTTGTGGGTTTCCCCCGGCATTCTGCCGAGCGTCCGTCAGAATGTCCCGAGTGACCCCTGGGACCTGGCGCTACCCCGGCGAGACCGCGCCGGTGTGGCCGGGGCGCACCTGGCCGCTGGGTGCGTCGTACGACGCGGAGGCCACGAACTTCGCCGTCCGGGCCCCCGAGGCGACGCGTGTGTGGGTCTGTCTGTTCGATGCCGAGGACGTCGACGGCGATGACAACAGGGAGACGCGCCACGAGCTGACCGAGGTCTCGCTCGGCATCTGGCACGGCGCGATCCCCGGCGTGGCTCCCGGCACGCGCTACGGCTATCGCGTGGACGGACCGTGGGACCCGGACCAGGGACTGCGCTTCAACAGCGACAAGCTGCTGCTCGACCCCTACGCCCGTGCCATCAGCGGCCGGCTGCGGAACGACCCCGCGATCTTCGGGTACGACGTGCGGTCACCGTCGCGACGCGGCCGCGGCGACTCCGCGCCGTACGTGCCGAAGAGCGTGGTGCACCACGACGACTTCGACTGGGGTGGCGACCGTCGCCCGTACACGCGGTGGCGCGACACCGTGATCTACGAGCTGCACGTCAGGGGCATGACGAAGCTCCACGACCGCGTGCCGGAGCACCTGCGGGGGACGTACGCCGGGCTCGCCACGCCGCCGGTCATCGACTACCTGCTGGATCTCGGAGTCACCGCAGTGGAGCTGCTCCCGGTCCAGCAGTTCGTGAGCGAGCCGCGCGTGATGGCCGGGGGCCGGGAGAACTACTGGGGCTACAACACGATCGGCTTCTTCGCGCCCCACAACGCGTACTCGTCGAGCGGCGACCACGGCGGGCAGGTGCGCGAGTTCCAGGAGATGGTGCGGTCGTTCCACGCGGCCGGGCTCGAGGTGCTTCTCGACGTGGTCTACAACCACACGGCGGAGGGCTGGACCACCGGCCCGACGCTGTCGTTCCGGGGCCTCGACGACCGCGGCTTCTACCACCGGGGGATCCGTCGCGCGCCGGGCGAGTCGTTCGACGACTCGTACTGGGACGTGACCGGTTGCGGCAACACCGTCGACGCGTCCGACCCGTTCGCGCTGCGCCTGATCCTCGACTCCCTGCGCTACTGGACCTCCCACCTGCACGTCGACGGGTTCCGGTTCGACCTGATGACGGCGCTCACCAGGGTCGGCCAGGAGGTCGACATGGACAGCCCGCTGCTGACCGCCATCGACCAGGACCCCACCCTCCGCCACGTGAAGCTGATCGCCGAGCCGTGGGACGTCTCGGCGGACGGCTACCGGGTCGGCGACTTCCCGCCGAACTGGGTGGAGTGGAACGACCAGTACCGCGACACGGTCCGCGACTTCTGGCGGGGGCACGCCGGTGGTGTCCGGACGCTCGCGACCCGGCTCGCCGGCTCGTCGGACCTGTACGCCGACGACGGGCGCTCGCCGTACGCCTCGGTGAACTTCGTGACCGCGCACGACGGGTTCACGCTGCGCGACCTGGTCTCGTACGAGACCAAGCACAACGAGGCCAACGGGGAGGGGAACCTCGACGGGTCGGACAACAACCGGTCGCAGAACTTCGGCGTCGAGGGCGAGAGCGAGGATCCGGAGGTCGTCGCCCTGAGGCGACGGAGCGCCGCCAACCTGCTGGTGACCCTGTGCCTGTCCAACGGCGTCCCGATGATCACCGCCGGCGACGAGCGCGGCCGCACGCAGGGCGGGAACAACAACCCCTACGTGCAGGACAACGAGATCTCCTGGGTGGACTGGCGAGCGGACGACGCGTGGCTCGACGTCTACGAGATCACCAAGGCGGCGCTCCGGCTGCGGCGCGAGCACCCGGTGCTGCGGCAACGCCACTGGTTCGAGGGGCGGCCGACGATCGAGCGCGGTCGCAAGGACCTGGTCTGGGTGCACCCCGAGGGGCGCGAGATGACCAGCGACGACTGGGCGGACAACCGGCTGTCGGTGGTGGGGATGCTGGTCACCGGCTCCCCGTTGCGCTCCCCCGGGCCGCGCGGCGAGCAGCAGTGGGACAGCTCCTTCCTGGTGTGGCTCAATGCCGAGCCCGACACGACGAAGGTGACGATGCCGTCGGAGCTGTGGGGCCAGGACGGAGAGGTGGTCGTGTCGACCTGCCCCGAGCACCCGCCGGGAACCGCCGTCGCCCCCGGGGAGCCGATGACTCTGGACGGCCGCACGGTGGTCGTCGTCCGCGAGGTCTGAGCACGCTCACCCCTCTCCGCCGAAGTGGGACTTCCCCGCCGCCGAAGTGGGAACTCTCCGCCATCGAGGTGGGAGTTGTCCGGGCGACGAACTCCCACCACGCCGCCGGCGAAGTCCCACCACGGCCCGCGAGAACTCCCACTAGGGCCCGGGAGAGGTCCCACTTCGGCGGTTACGGCAGGGCGACCAGGCCCATCTCGGAGACCGAGGACAGGACACTGTGGCGGGGGACGATCCGGACGGTGTAGCCGAACGCGCCACCGCGTTTGAGCCCTACCTCCCCGTCGAAGCGGTAGCGGCCACCGTCGTAGCTGTCGGTCAGGGCCAGGGGGGTGATCGACGAGTCGATCAGGTCGTCATCCCCGTTGATGACGCCGTGCACGACCTCGACCGCCACATCGTCCGGGGTCAGCGAGCCGAGCGCCACGAACGCCCGCACCGTCAGCGCCGAGCCCACCTCGGGGTTGTCGCCGACGCCGTGGCTCTCGACGTGCTCGACGCGTACGTCGCCCCAACCGGCCCGGACCTGCTGCTTCCAGGAGGCGAGCTCGGCGGCGCCCTTGTAGTCGGAGTTCAGCGCACGGCCGGTGACCGCCGCCGGCGTGTACAGCTGGCGCACGTAGTCACGCACCATGCGTGTGGCCAGCACCTTCGGCCCGAGCGACTTCAGGGTGTGCCGCACCATCTCGATCCAGCGGGCCGGTACGCCATCGTGGTCCACGTCGTAGAACCGCGGCGCGACCTCCTTCTCGACCAGGTCGTACAGGGCGGCCGCCTCGAGGTCGTCGCGACGGTCCGCGTCCTCGACGCCGTCGGCGGACGGGATCGCCCAGCCGTTGGAGCCGTCGTACCACTCGTCCCACCAGCCGTCGAGGATCGACAGGTTGAGGCCACCGTTCAGGGCCGCCTTCATCCCGGAGGTGCCGCACGCCTCATAGGGACGCAGCGGGTTGTTCAGCCACACGTCACAACCCGGGTACAGCGGCTGCGCCATCGCGATGTCGTAGTTCGGCAGGAACACGATGCGGTGGCGGACCTCCGGGTCGTCGGCGAACCGCACCAGCTCCTGGATCAACCGCTTCCCGCCGTCGTCGGCGGGGTGCGACTTGCCGGCGATGATCAGCTGCACCGGCCGCTCCGGATGGAGCAGCAACCGCTTGAGCCGCTCGGGGTCGCGCAGCATCAGCGTCAGCCGCTTGTACGACGGGACGCGGCGCGCGAAGCCGATCGTCAGTACGTCGGGGTCGAGGGCCTCGTCGATCCAGGAGAGCTCGGCCGCCGGGATGCCGCGCTTGCGACTGGCCCTCAGCAGCCGCCGGCGTGCCTCCACGACCAGCCGCTCCCGCAGCTGCCGCTTGACCGACCAGATGTCCGTGGACGGCACCTGGTCGACGGCGTGCCAGAACGAGTCGACCTCGTCGGCGTCGCCGTTCGCGCCGTGCCGCTCGGCGAGGTCGAACACGTCGCGCCCCACCCAGGTCGGTGCGTGCACGCCGTTCGTGATCGACGTGATCGGCACCTCGGCCTCGTCGAACGCCGGCCACAGCCCGTGGAACATCTCGCGGCTGACGTGCCCGTGGAGCTGCGAGACGCCGTTCGCGCGCTGGGCGAGCCGGAAGCCCATCACCGCCATGTTGAAGACCGTGGGGTCGCCGCCGTTGTAGTCCTCGGCGCCGAGCGCCAGGACCTTCTCGAGCGGTACGCCGGAGACCGGGCCGGCCGTGCCGAAGTACTGCTCGATCAGCTCGCGTGAGAACCGGTCGATGCCGGCGGGCACCGGGGTGTGCGTGGTGAAGACCGTGGAGGCCCGGGAGACCTCGAGAGCCGTGGCGAAGTCGAGCTTCGGCCCACCCTCCTCGACGGTCAGCTCGCGGATGCGCTCCAGGCCGAGGAAGCCGGCATGGCCCTCGTTCGTGTGGAACACCTCTGGCTCGGGCGCACCGGTCAGGCGGGCGTGGACGCGCAGGGCGCGCACGCCACCGATGCCGAGCAGGATCTCCTGACGGAGGCGGTGCTCCGACGTACCGCCGTACAGCAGGTCGGTGACGTCGCGGTAGTGGTCGGGGTTGCCCTCGACGTCGGAGTCGAGGAGCAGCAGCGGCACCCGGCCTACCTGGGCGACCCAGATCTTCGCCAGCAGCTCGGGGCCGTCGGGGAGCTGGATCGAGATGTGCGCCCGGGCGCCGTTCTCCTCCCGGAGCAGGGTGATCGGGAGCTCGTCCGGGTCGAGCACCGGGTACGTCTCGAGCTGCCAGCCCTCGCGCGACAGGGACTGCTTGAAGTAGCCAGCGTGGTAGAGCAGGCCGAC
>JAICSC010000337.1 GCA_025937085.1 Nocardioides sp. | reverse complement strand
CGGTCTCGCGGTGCCCACCGTGCGCCGCGGGGTCGACCACGCAGCAGCCGGCGTCGTGGGTCCAGATGACGTTGCCGTTCCAGAGGTCGCCGTGCAACCGCCGCGGACCCTCCTCGGGCACGAGGTCCGGGAGCCGGCCGACGATGCTCTCGACGACCTCAGCACCCTCCGGCGTGATGGCGGCGCGGTCGCGGGCCAGCTTGAGATAGGGCAGGACCCTCTTGGTGGCGAAGAACTCCGCCCAGGTCGCGGCGGGCTTGTTGGGCAGGGGCAGGCGGCCGATGAAGCCCTCCCGCTCCAGCCCGTACGCCGGCGCCCCGGCGTCGTGGGTCTTGGCCAGCGCCCGCCCGAAGTCGGACGCCGCCTCCGTGGTCAGCTTGCCGGGCTCGACCCACTCCAGGATCAGGCAGTCGGCCTGGACGGCCAGGACCTCGGGCACCTGCACGCCACCCGCTTCGCCCAGCCAGCGCAGCCCCGCCGCCTCGGCCTCGAAGAACCCCGCGGGGGCGTTGGTCAACGTCTTCATGAACGCCGAGCGGCCGCTGCTGAGACGGAGCTTGGTAGCCGTGGAGATGTCGCCGCCCGCGACCGGAGCCGTGGCCGCGACCGCGGAGCCCAACAGCTCCTCGGCCCGGCGAGCGATGTGCGGCTGACGCGTCATCGCGACCTCCTCGGATCCGGCAGGGCACACGGTAGTACGCCGTCCGTCGGGTCGCCCGCCCCCGATGTGGCTGGGGCCGCACCTCAGGCGGACGACCCGAGATCGAGCAGCAGGGCCAGCTCCGCCACGAGGGCGTCGCACGTGCGCTCCACGATCGCCAGCACCTCGGCGAAGGTGTCGGCGCCTCCGTAGTAGGGATCCGGTACGTCGGCGCCGGGGTCGATCGGGTCGAAGTCGCGGAACAGCCCGACGCGGTCCGACCTGCCGCCGAGGTCGGCGAGGTTGTCCCGGTCCATCGCCAGCACCAGGTCCTGTGTCTCGGCCCAGGAGTCGTCGTACTGACGGGCGCGGTGACGGCTGGGGTCGTAGCCGGCCGCGCGAAGGGTCGCGGCCGCCCGGCGGTCCATCGGCTCACCGAGGTGCCAGCCGCCGGTGCCGCGGCTGCGCACGACCACCCGGTCGTCGAGCCCGGCCTCGGCGAGCCTCTCCTCGAGGACGACCTGGGCGGTGGGCGATCGGCAGATGTTGCCCAGGCAGACGAGGGCGACGGCGTACCGACCCGGGTGCCGGGGAGAGGGGAGCACCGTCAGTCGTCGTCCTTCAGCAACGACGCGGTGCCCCAGTTCACGATCGTGATGATGATCGACCCGGCGAGGGCGTTCCAGAAGCCCTCGACATGGAAGCCGATCCCGAGGCCACCGGCGATCCACGCCGTCAGCATCAGCATCAGCGCGTTGATGACCAGGAGGAACAGTCCGAGCGTGAGGATGATGAAGGGGATCGAGAAGAACGTGACGACCGGCCGGACGAAGTTGCTGACGATCCCCAGGATCAAGGCGACCAGCAGCAGCGGCAGCAGCTTGTGCTTGAGCTCCTCCTGGCCGTTCGCGGGTCCGCTGAACCGGATGCCGTCGATCAGCCAGGTCGCGACGGCGACTCCCGCGGCGGTGGCGAGCAACCAGGTCACGAAGCGCACGCCGTGAGCATAGGCGGGCCCGCGTAGCCCGTCTCGCGACCGTTCCCCGTGGAGTCAGTCGAGATCCAGTCGCTCGATCAGCGCGTCCTCCGCGCCGTGCAGGTGGTGGCCGAGCTCGTCGACGGCGGTGTCGATGTCGCCGGACTCGAGCAGGTCCAGCAGATGGTGGTGGGAGCCGGCCTGGTCGCGCGCGTTGCGGCGTACCCGGTCGATCTGGGCCAGCACCAGCCGCAGCTCGGCCACCACCGACTCCGCCATCGACACCAGCCGGGGTGACCCGGTCAGGCCCACCAGTCCCAGGTGGATGGCGAGGTGACGCTGGTTGAGCTCCTGGTACGTCGCACCCGCGGCCACCGCGGCCTCGTAGTCGCCGAGCGCGCGGCGTACTGCCGCACGCGCCTCCTCGGTGGCGTGCGGCCAGTTCCGGACGCCGGCGGTCTCGAGCACCGCACGAACCGTGGAGACGTCGCGCACCGACTCGGGGTCGGGGATCGCCACGCTCACGCCGCGGTGCGGCTCCCGGGTCGCCAGGCCCTCCGCGACCAGCAGTGCCAGGGCCTCGCGCAAGGTCGGCCGCGAGACGCCGAGCGACTCGGCGAGGGCCACCTCGCGCAGCGGGGTCCCCGACTCGAGCTCGCCCTCGAACACTGCGCGCCGCAGCTCGTCGGCCACCCGCTCGACGGTGGAGGAGTGCTCGAGGCTCAGCCCGTCGAACGGCGAGCCGGCCGTCGCCGGCGGGTCGGACACGTGCTCGGCGGGAGGCATGCGGCCATTGTCCGACAACGACTTGCCCGACGCCGCTTCCCGGCCGTAGTCTTGGATTGTCAGATTGTCTGACAATCTTTGCGAGAACCCTGTCGGAGAGGAGTACGCCGTGACGCAGAGCCGGCCGCTGGCGTGGGGCCGCCGCTACGTGATGGTCCGTCCGGACCACTTCCGCATCGACTACGCGATCAACCCCTACATGGACCTCGCCGCCCAGCCCGACCGGCGCCGGGCGATGGCGCAGTGGGTCGGGCTCGTCTCGACGATCGAGGGGCTCGGCGCCACCGTCGAGGTCGTCCCGCAGCGCGCGGACGCGCCGGACATGGTCTACGCGATGAACCTCGGCCTCGGTGTCGTCCGCGTCGACGGCTCCGGCCCGGTGAAGGGCCACGTCGTGATGTCGCACATGCGGTACGCCGAGCGCCGGATGGAGACCCTCTCGGCGCAGCCGTGGTTCGAGCGGAGCGGCCGCACGACGTCGTACGTCGGTCGCGAGGGCGTCGGCGCACACCTGGAGGCCGGTGACGTGTTCGCCTGGCGTGACGCGCTGGTGGCCGGGTTCGGTCCGCGCACCGAGGAGCTCGCGCTCAAGCACCTCGCCGGCGACCTGGGCGTCCGGGTCCGTGGCGTCCGCCTCACCCACCCGGCGATGTACCACCTCGACCTGGCGTTCTGCCCGCTCGACGACCGACGCGCGATGGTCGCGCCCGGAGCGTTCGACGCGGCGTCCGCCGAGGCCCTGCTCGAGCTGGTGCCCGAGCCGCTGGTGCTGACCGACGCCGAGGCGCTGACGACGTTCTGCGCGAACTCGATCGTGATCGGCCACACGGTGGTGATGCCCGCCGGCTGCCCGGAGCGGGTGAGGTCAGTCCTGGTCGGCTGGGGCTTCGAGGTGGTCGAGGTCGACGTGTCGGAGTTCCACAAGGGAGGCGGGTCGGTCCGCTGCCTGACCAACCCGGTCGACCTCACGCTCGGCCGCGACGTACCGCTGGTCGCCGGCGGTGAGGTGGTGCTGCCGGCGTTCGCCTGAGCCCGTGAACCTGGCCTGAGTCGTTGCTGCCCGCAGGTTCACCATGGTATGTCGATGAACCGGCACTCCCCTCGGCGTACATGCCATGGGGAGTGCGAACTCGTCTGCATCCCGTGGTGAACCTGTGGATTCGCGACGCGTCGCTCAAGCCCTCGCAAGCTCGGCCCTGAGCCGAGCGCTCCTCAATCCCTCGCCCTCTCGGTGACCTCGCAGGCTCGGCCACCGGGGCTCGGCCTAGCCTCGTCGGCATGGTCTCGATCGGCGGCACCGGCTGGATGCTGCTGTTCGCCGCGGTGGCCGGGCTGTTCG
>JAICSC010000402.1 GCA_025937085.1 Nocardioides sp. | reverse complement strand
GTTGAGCGAGCCCACGGCTGAGCTTGCGAAGCCGTGACAGGCGAGTCGAAACCCGGTGCCGGTGCCTGGGGCGGTGACCACGGAGCCGTGGTCTCGCCCAAGCTCGACCGACGCGTGGCGTCGTGACCGCGAGTCGAGACCTGGTGACGGTGCCTGGGGCCAGACCGCAGGCACCGTCACCGGGTCTCGAGACGGTCGCTGGGCGACCTCCTCGACCACCGAGCCGCCCGTGGTCTCGACAAGCTCTACCGACGGCGAATGGGTGAGCGCTGGCTGAGCGTCTACGCCGTACCGGTCTGGGGCCACGACGTGGCGATGTCGAGCTCGGTCCTGAGGCCTTGGTTCTCGCTGCGCAGCACGTCGTTCTCGTTCTCGAGCTCGGCCACCCGGACGACGGCCTCGGCGGCGCGTTCCTCCGACTCCTCCAGAGCCACCGCCAACCGGCTTCCCTCGGCCTCGGCAAGGTCCGCGCGGCGGGTCTCGGCGTTCAGCCGGCGCATCGTCGCCGCGGCCCGGCCCTGCGAGGCCACGACCGCGGACTCCAGCTGCGCGGCGGCCCGCTCGGCCTTGCCGACGCGCGAGCCCATGGCCTCGACGAACTCCCGCTGCTCGCCGGACCGCTGTTCGGCGAGCTCCCGGTACTCCTGGGCCTGACGCGCCAGGCCGGCGGCCGCGTCGCGCCGAGACGTGACCAGCTCGGTCTGGGTGATCCGGACGGCCGCAGCCCCGAGCGCGACGGCGAGGACGGCAGCGATCGACACGAACGTGAGCGATCCGCTGAGGACGGCGCCGATGACGACGATCGCCGCGGTGATGACCAGTGCGGCAGCGACCACCAACCGGGTGCTGCGCTGCCGACGACGAGTCTGTGGGGAAGACATGTGAGCAGGCTAGGGCTCGTCGTCCTCCGGAGGGACGCGACACGCGCGTTCGAGGAGCAGCCCGCCCACAACGATCAGTACGCCCGACACCCCGCCGCAGGCCGCCCGGAGGGCCCGCTGACCAGCCATGTCGCTGCTGCTCACCCCGATCCAGCTGATCGCGTACCCGAAGTAGGCGCCCGCGGCGAGCGCCCCGACGTACGCGCAGGCGCGGGCCAGCACCAGCCGGTTCACGGCCTGGTGGGGCGACAGCCGTCCCGAGCGTTGCTGGATGGTACGTCGTGTGGACCAGGCGGTCCCGGCCAGGATGCAGGCCACCAGGAACAGGGCCAACGGCTGCGCCCAGGGCACCTGCGGCGGCACGCTGGTGGCGGTGTCGGTGACGCGATGGAAGAGCCATCCGCCGATCAGGCCGACCGCGGCGAAGATGCACAGGCCCGCGGGGCTCATCGGTCGCAGGCGGCCCTCGGGCTCGGGTGGTTCGGGCCGCTCCTCGTCCGGCGGTTCGGGTTCGGCGCTCACCCTAGGGTCACCCCGCGACCAACACCGCCATCAACACCGGGATCGGCGTCCGGAATCAACACCGCAGGCTCACGCGCGTGGACTCATTGCACCTGTAGCGCGATGTCGTCGCGCCGGGTCAGCCCGCTGCGGTCACTCTTCTCGAGGAGCTCGGCCACGAGCCCGGTGTCGGGGATCTCGGCGTCGGGCTCGACGTCGTACCACGGCTGCAGCACGAACGCACGCTCGGCCGCACGCGGGTGGGGCAGCTGCATGACCTCGTCGTTACGCCGCCGATCGCCGACCACGATGATGTCGACATCCAGCGTGCGGGGCGCATGGAACTCCCCGGAGCTGCGGTCGCGGCCGAACGCGTCCTCGATGGCATGGGCGCGGTCGAGGAGACGGCGCGCGGCCAGGGTCGTGTCCAGCAGCACGACGGCGTTCAGGAACTTGCCCGAACCGTCCGGCGCATCGATCGGCTCCGTCTCGTAGACCGGCGAGACCTCGGTCACCCAGACGTCCGGCGTGTCGGCGAGCGCGTTCACGGCCCCCTGGAGGCTGGTCAGCCGCTCGCCGAGGTTGGAGCCCAGCGACACCACGACTCGGCGGATCGGACGCATCTCGCCGGTGAGGGTGTCGGCATCCACGATGTGCGGGTTCGGCGTCTCGGTCACGGGTCGCACCTCACTGGTCGGGGAATCGTTCGGCGGTCGGTCGGGTGATCGTCAGCGTCACGTCGGCGAAGGTCGCCGCGATGGGGGCTCCCGGCTTGTGCACCGTGACCCGGGCCCATTCAACACGATCGTCCAAGAGGCAGACGCCCGAGATGCGCTCGGCCAGGGTCTCGATCAGGTCGACCGGATCCGACTCGACGGCGGCTTTCACCTGCCCGACGAGACTTCCGT
>JAICSC010000017.1 GCA_025937085.1 Nocardioides sp. | reverse complement strand
GCACGGCGTACTCCTCGGCCGACAGCTCCTCACGCCACTGCTCGTCGGACTTCTCCACCTGGTAGGTCATGTCTCCAGGCTACCGGCGAGCACCAGGGTCGGCCGGCCGCGGACGATAGCCTGAGGCGCATGCCGAAGACGCCCGCAGCCGAGGTCGTCGTCCCGGGGCCCGACGGTGAGCGGGCGGTGCGGGTGAGCAGCCCCGGCCGGGTGATCTACGAGGCGACCGATCGGACGCCCGAGGTCAGCAAGCTGATGGTGGCGCAGTTCTTCGCGAGCGTGGACGACGGGCTGATGCGCGCGCTGCGGAACCGCCCGACGGCCCTGGAGCGTTGGACGTCCGGCGTACGCCCGGGCATGCGCCTGGCCACCAGCACGAGCGACCGCGACGCCGACGCGTTCTACCAGAAGCGCGTCCCCAAGGGTGCGCCCGACTACCTCGAGTCCGTCCACGTCACCTTCCCGTCCGGCCGCACCGCCGACGAGATCTGCCCGACCGAGATCGCGGTGCCCGTCTGGTGCGCTCACATGGGCGCACTCACCTTCCACCCCTGGCCGGTACGCAGGATCCTTGACGATCCGACCAGTGTCGACCGCCCCGACGAGCTGCGCATCGACCTCGATCCCCAGCCCGGTACGACGTTCGCGGACGCCGTGCGTGTGGCACTGGTGGCGAAGGAGCTCCTCGAGGAGCTGGGACTGAAGGGGTATCCGAAGACGAGCGGCAACCGTGGGGTCCACGTCTACGTCCGGATCGAGCCGCGCTGGGAGTTCGTCGACGTCCGGCATGCCGCGATCGGCTTCGGCAGGGAGCTGGAGAAGCGGGACGACGGCGTCACGACCAAGTGGTGGAAGGAGGAGCGGGGCGAGCGCATCTTCGTCGACTTCAACCAGAACAACCGCGACCGCACCATCGCATCGGCGTACTCCCTCCGTCCCATCCCGGGCGCGCCGGTCTCGACCCCGATGACCTGGGACGAGCTCGCCGACGTCACCGACCCGGCGGCCTACAACCTGTTCACCGTTCCCGAGCGTCTTGCCGACGGCGACCCCTGGACCACGATCGACGACGAGCACTACTCGCTCGAGCCGCTGCTGCGACTCTTCGAGGAGCAGGGCTCGGTCGAGCTGAACTACCCCCCGGACTACCCGAAGATGCCGGGTGAGCCGCCGCGCGTCCAGCCGAGCAAGAAGGTCGCCGCCCACTGGGACGAGCAGGGCAACCGCATCGTCGACTGACGCGTCGGTTGGCGCGACGGGCGTGCATGTGCCGTCTGCTGTGAGCCGGGGTCGGTCGGTGGAGACGTCTTGGGTGCCGACCGGGTCGCGGAGGAACTGGCGCCTTCCTCAACCATCGACTCAACCATCGACTGGCCAGAACCGCGGAACCGGCCCTTCGCGATGACGGGCGCCCACAGGATTAAGGTTCCGCCATGCCGTCGTGGAGGTCCGCGATCACGGGGCGTGCCACGGTCTCGGTGGCCATGGCGACCTACAACGGCGAGCGCTACCTGCCGGAGATGCTCGAGAGCCTGGCCGCCCAGACGCGCACCCCGGACGAGGTGGTGGTGCGCGACGACGCGTCGGAGGACGGCACGGTCGGGATCCTGCACGCCTTCGCCCGGCGCATGCCGTTCCGGGTCGAGGTGATCGCCGGAGGCCCGCGCCTGGGCTATGCCCAGAACTTCGTCGCCGCGAGCAAGGCGTGCTCGGGGCGCCTGGTGTTCTTCGCCGACCAGGACGACACGTGGCGGCCGCCCAAGCTGGCCACGGTGGCTTCGCACGTACGCCGGCGGAGGCGCCCCCGAGCTGTCTTCCACGACTTCGCGCTCGCGGACGGGGACGGCCACCAGCAGGCGCCGTCGTACTACGAACTGCTCCGCGAGCGGGGTCTGCCGCCCGAGATGGCGTTGAAGGGCTGCAGCATGGCGGTCACCCGCGGCTTTCTCCGGACCTGGGGCTGGCCGCCACCGGACTCGCACGTCTCGCACGATTTCTGGGTGGCCCTGCTGTCGACGGCGTTCGGGCAGCGCAGCAACCTGCGCGAGCAGCTGATCGACCATCGGCTCCACGGAGCCAACGACTCGGGCTGGATCCCCGACTCGTCCTCGCGCGTGTTCACCTCACCGGGGGACGGGTCGTCCGCGGTCCGGCTGCTCGTCGACCTCGTCCTCAAGCCGCCCTGGCTCGGCGCGCGGACCCGAGCCCTTCTCGACGTCCTCAACGAACGCGGCGACGCGGTCGACCCGTCGGCCGCGGAGCGACTGCGCCGGCTACTCACCGCCAACCGGGCACGACACCGCCACCACAGCTAGCTGTTGCGGTTCATCGTCTCCAGGGTCCACGCAGCGACCTCCGGTTTCACCGGGTGGTAGAGGAGGCCCGGATGCTCGAACGAACCCGGCTGCTCGTGGAAGTAGCGCGGCCGGACCGGCCGGAAGCCGAAGGTGAGGTCATGTGGGCGGCCGGCCGGGGACTTCCCGACGTACACGCTGCGCTCGCGACCGGCCGGGACGAAGGAGCCTTCGCCGCCGAGGTCCTCCAGAAGGAGCCCGGCGTGCAGCGCGGAACTGGTCAGGGTGAACTCGTAGTGCCCCTGCCACCGGGCGTCGGCCATGGCGTCGGCGTACGTCGCGAGGAGCGGTCGGCTCAGCCGCATGAGGGGGTTCAGGGACCGCACCCAGCGCTCCCGTCGTACGCCGGGCGGTGCGGCGGCGGTCCGCCACCACGGCCATCTGGGCTGCTCGTGGCGGTACAGGATGGTCGTCGTCAGCAGATCGGCGTCGTTGTCGGAGTATCGGGCGAAGAGGTCGCCCCATCGGCCGGCGAAGTCCACGTCGTACTCGCAGACCCACAGGTGGTCCGCGGAGTCGACGTCGGCGAGCCCGGCGAGCACCGGCACGAGCAGGGTGTCGAGGTACCCGCCCTGGACTCCGCCGTGGTCGGCCATGGCGCGGTACCGCTCGGGCAGGACCTGCTCGGGATCGGGGTACCGGAAGGGCGCCTCGGGCCGAGGGAACGGGTCGTGGCTCTGGACGAGATACCAGGTGACCAGGTGGCCGGTCTCGTGGACCAGGCGGTCGAAGTGCGCCCTGATCCGGGGCGACTCCCGGTGGGTCAGGAAGATCCCCGCTGCCGTCACAGGCCGGTGACGCCCTCGCCCGACCCCGCTTGCTCGTCGAAGTTCTCGTGCTCGAGCAGATGCAGCACCGGGACGCCGATCTTGCGGCGGGCACGCGAGGTCCAGTCGAGGTGGAAGAACTCGGAGACGACGTGCGATCGGGTCAGGATGATCGCCTCGCGGCCGTCCACCTCGGCCACCGCGGCGGCCAGCGCATGGATCGGGTCGTCGTCGACGACCCTGCCGTCGGCTGCGGCGCCGGCCGCCTTCAGGGCGTCCAAGGTCGCCTTCAGGTCGCGGGACGACTGCTTCTCGCTCTCCTCGCGAACCGTCTCCACCGCGTCCGGGTCGAGCGGGATGCGCGGTGCCGTCATCGTGTCGGCGCTGACCGCTCCCATCGCCGCCTCGATCCGTGCGGCGGCGTCCTCGACGGGTAGCAGCACGTGGTAGTGGACCTCGGCGTCGAGTTCCTCGTGAAGGGACCGCACCTGTGCGGCGTCCGCGCTCGAGAGCGCCTGCTCGACCAGCAGCACGACGGTGTAGGTCTCGCTCATGGCAGGCTCCCCGCTCGGTGGACAGACGCCGCGAATATTAGGACATGCCCGCGGCTCGAGCGCCCAGCACGTCGGTCAGGTCGTAGGAGACCGGCTCCTCGAGCTGATCGTAGCCGCAGCTCTCGGGGTCGCGGTCGGTGCGCCACCGACGGAACTGCGCCGTATGCCGGAAGCGCCGTCCCTCCATGTGGTCGTAGGCGACCTCGATCACCAGGTCGGGGCGCAACGGTGTGAAGCTGAGGTCCTTGCCCTGGCTCCAGCGGCTCTGGGTGCCGGGGACCCGGTCTGGGTTGGCGGTGAGGAACTCGGCCCACCTGCCCCAGGGATGGTCCTCGATCGGGACGACGAGGGGCTGGAGCTGCTCGATGAGCTCGGCGCGCCGGGCTTCGGTGAAGCTCGCGCTCACCCCGATGTGCTGCAGCTGGCGCGTCCCGTCGACGTCGTCGTAGAGGCCGAGCAGCAGGCTGCCGAGCAGCGGCCGCTCGGCGGTGCTCGTCTTGTGCTCGCGGTAGCCGGCGACCACGACGTCGGCGGTGCGCTCGTGCTTGATCTTCAGCATGGTGCGGGCGTTCTCGACGTACGGCGCGCCCAGCGGCTTGGCGACCACGCCGTCCAGGCCGGCGCCCTCGAACTGGTTGAACCACTCCTCGGCCCGTGCCGGGTCCGTGGTGGTCGCGGTGAGGAAGCACGGCCCGTCGAGGCCGCCGAGCGCCTGCTCGAGGGCGGCACGACGCTCGGCGAACGGCCGCTCCACGTACGCCGTGTCGCCCAGCGCGAGCAGGTCGAAGGCCACGAACCCGGCCGGTGTCTTCTCGGCCAGCATGTCGATCCGGCTCTTGGCCGGATGGATGCGCTCCTGGAGGGTCTCGAACTCGAGCCGGTCGACACCGTGCTCGTCGCGCAGTGCCACGAAGATCTCGCCGTCGAGCACGACCCGATCCGGCAGCTGTTCCCGCATCGCCGTGACGACCTCGGGGAAGTAGCGCGTCAGCGGCTTGGTGTTGCGACTGGCCAGCTCGACCTCGTCGCCGTCCTTGAACACCAGGCAGCGGAACCCGTCCCACTTCGGCTCGAAGCTGAGGCCGTCGTACTTCGCCGGGTCGGGGATGCCCTTGACGCTCTTCGCCAGCATCGGCCGGATGGGAGGCATCACCGGGAGATTCACCGGTCGATACTCTCATCCGGTGGATCGGGACTGGGCGCAAGCGTTGGGCCGGATCGTCGACGAGCAGAGAAACCGGCCCTTCGGGGACACCGAGTCCGTCTCCGGACGCACGCTGCAGCCGTTCAGCTTCGCGGGCCTGGAGGCCGCGACGAACCTTCTCACCAAGGCGATCCGGGCGCTCGACAGAGATGAGTCGGAGCGGGCGCGCGGATACGTCGACCGCGCGGTCCGACTTCCGTACGACCGTCACGAGGAGACCGAGCCGGTCGCGATGGCGGTTCACATGATGCTGTTCTGCGACGTGACCGATGCGCTGGAGGACTCCGACGAGGACGACCTGCGGTGGCTCGACGCGGCGATCGACGTCTTGTCGACGGCCGACGAGGGCGGGCGCTGCACGATGCGTGATGTGTTGGCCGCAATCGATCAGGACTACGCGCTCCACCGTCGGGAGAGCGCCGCGCTCCGATCGGCGATCGCCGACGTCCCCGCCCGTCCCGAACTGCGCGACCTGCGACTGGATCCGCAGGCGATGGCCGACTGCGTCATGTCGGTTCTTGCCGGCTGCCGGAACTATCGCGTGGCTCTCCGACAATCCCGTTGAGGTGCGGACCGGTGACATCACCGGCAGGTCCATCACCGACCCTCATCTGAATGATGCTCAGGGGACGCCGTGACCGTCCCGCACCCTCAGGGCGGCCTGCGTCCGGTCGCGGACCTGGAGCTTGTCGAGGATCCGGGACACGTAGTTCTGCACGGTCTTCACGGTCAGCCCCAGGTCCCGCGCGATCTGCTGGTTGCTGCGTCCCTCGCCGATCAGCTCGAGGACGTCGGCCTCGCGGTCGGTGAGGCCGACGAAGGCGGACGCGGGCCCGCCACGCGCCGGCGGGGTGGAGGTTGCCGCGGCCAGCAGCCGGGACGCCACCCCTGGGCCGAAGACCGCGCCACCGGAGGCGACGGTCGTGACGGCAGCGGCGATCTCCTCACCGGTCGAGCCCTTGAGGACGTAGCCGCGGGCTCCCGCGCGCATCGCGGCCACCACCGTGTCGTCGTCGTCGACCATGGTGACCACCAGCACGGCCGGCGGTTCCGGAAGGGCACATACACGAGCAGTCGCCTCCACCCCGGAGATCGACGGGAGGTTGAGGTCCATCAGGACCACGTCGGCATCTCCGGTGGCCGCCATCTCGATCGCCTCCGGGCCGTCCGCGGCGCGGCCCACCACCTCGATCTCCGGCAGGGCGGCCAGCGACGCCGCCAGTCCTTCGCGGAAGACCGGGTGGTCGTCCACGATCAGTATCTTCACGTTCACGACGCGACCACCCGGGCGACTGCCGGCACCGGAAGCACCGCCGGCACCGGAAGCTCGGCCACGACGCGCGTGCCTTCGTCGGACGTCACGCTGAGGCAGCCGCGCATCTCCTCGGCCCGCTCCCGCATCGTGTGCAGGCCGTTCCCGGTCGACCGCGGCGACCCGATGCCGACGCCGTCATCCTCGACCACCAGCCGGAGCAGACCCGGAGCCGGCTCCAACGAGACCCGGCACCAGCCGGCCCCCGCATGCCGGACCACGTTGGTGACGGCCTCGGTGATGATCCGGAACGCCGCCACCTCGGCCGCCGCGGGGAGTGGCGGGAGCGGACCGACCGACACGTCCACACGCAGGCCGGCCCCGGCCGTGAGTCGGTGCACCGACTGCTCGACGGCTGCGGCCAGCCCCAGCTCGTCGAGGGCAGGCGGGCGAAGACCCTCGACCACACGGCGTACGTCGAGCACGGTCGCGCGCAGATCCTCGCGCAACGCCTGCACGAGCTCGGCGGCGCGGCTGTCGGAGCCGAGCTCGCGCGAGATCACGTCGAGGCGGAGTAGGTGGCCCGCGAGCGCCGGGCCGAGGCCGTCGTGAAGGTCGCGGCGCAGTCGGCGCCGCTCCTCCTCGCGGGTCAGAACGACGCGCTCGAGGGCGCGCTGGAGCTCCTCGGTGAGCCGGTGGTCGTGCAGGACCCCGCCGAGGTGGACGGCGAGGTCCTCGAGAAGCCGGCGGTCCGTAGGACGCAGGCGGGTGACGGGCTGGTGGAAGCGCAAGGCGCCGACGCGTTCGCCGTAGACGAGCAGCGGGATCTCGTCCTCCTGCTCGGTCTCTCCGCCACCCTCGCCGCCACCACTGTCGTCCGCCGACGCAGCTAGCACCTGGCCCTGGCCGTTCTCGACCCGCACCCGGCGCAGGCCGAGAGCGGCCAGCTCGGTGGTCGCCTCCTGGAGGAGCCGGTCGATGTCGGCCGTCGCCTCGAGCCGCTGGCCGAGACGCGCGAGGACCTCGTACGGCTCCTGCCAGCGCCCGAACAGCACCCGGTCCACGCCGCGCTGGAGGATGTCGCGCAGCGGCGCGAAGGAGACCGCGACGACGCCGACGGCGACGGCGGGCAGCCAGGCCGCGGTCCCCAGGTCGAGTGCACCGCCGACCCCGATGATGACCAGGGCATAGATGCCTGCGACCAGGGCCGAGAGCAGGACCCAGACGACGGTGCGGTTCGTCGCCGTCCGCAGGTCGTAAAGGCCGCGGGCCAGGACGGCGAACCCGATGCTGACGGGCAGCGGCAGCACCAGGATCGAGAAGGGGTCGCCGGGAAGGCCAGGGACGAACGCGAGGGGCGCCGCCAGGATCGGCAGTCCGACGGCCATCGCGACGATGCGGATCTGCTGACGCTCGAGCTGGCTGCCTCCGCGCCACCGCTCCCGCAGCTGCAGTAGCGCGAGGAGCATCACGACCAGTGCCAGGGGGATGCTCAGGAAGAAGCTGACCGGCTCCAGGATGCGGAGGAAGCCGGGCGGCGTCAGGGGGTTGTGCCAGTTCGGGAGCCGGAGATCGGCATCCGGCGCGACCAGCGTGTTGGCCACGGCCGCGACGTTGACGACCACCAGGAGCCGGGGGAGCCGGCGCCATCGCGGAGAGGCGACACGCCCGGTGGGGAAGAAGATCGGCAACCCCAGGATGACGGTGAACCAACCGACGTCGCGGATCACGCCGCCGGCCAGGAGCAGGGCCGAGATCGCGTGGATCGTGCCGGGGTGGCTCAGGCCGTAGGTCCCCGAGTCGATGGCAGCGTTGCCGACCGCCCAGGCGGCGCCGCCACCGAGAAGCAGCCAGCCGATCGGATGCCGCGGCCGGGCGGCCACGACCACCGCCCCGGAAACGTTGAACAGGCCCACGACCGCCACGCCCAGGACGGCGTCGACCACGGTGTGGTTCTCGTCGACCACGATGGAGACGGTCAGGCCGGCCGCAGACAGCGCCAGGGCAGCCACGATCACCCCCCACAGGAGGGTCGCCCGTGCTCTCGCGCCGTACATGGGGACAAGGGTGAGTCCCGCTCGTCCGTCCGGCAAGGGGCCGGTTCCCACGCGCCATGGGAGTTCTTCCCGGTCGGTCACGGTGTCGGCGCTCTCGTCGGTGGGAGGCGGGTCGCCGACGCTGGTGCAGCCGGCCGAACGGGCCGCCACACCACAAAGGAGTTCGACCATGAACCGCACGTCCGTCATCTGCGTCGTGGCCGGTGCCCTGGCCACGGGAGCCCTCGTCGCGAGTACGACGGCCGGAACCGCGTCCGCCTCGGGTAGCACCAGGGGCCACACGCTGACCTTCACCACGCATGAGCTCGGCAGCACCAGCGCGGGCAAGGGGGGACACCTCCTGATCGAGAGCGATCGGGCCGTCAGCTCCGGCCACACGATCGGCTACACCGCGAACACCTGCAGTTTCGACTTCGCCACCCACCAGGCGCACTGCTACGTCAGCCTCGCGCGTCCGCGGGGCCAGATGCGGGTCAGGGCCACGGTTGATGTCGACACCGGCACCATCACGGGCAAGGTCGTCGGCGGGACAGGTGCGTACCAGGGCGTCACGGGGACCGTCACCGGTCGCCCCGGCTCGCACCCGAACGTCTCCAGGTTCACGATCCACTGGAAGGGCTGAGCCCCGTCGGGCCTGGGTCGAGCTCCCCGGGTAGGAGTCGAACCTACGTCGCTAGTCCTGATTCAAAGTCAGGCGGGCCCTGCCGGCAGACCAACCGGGGAATCTCGAAAGCGTAAGGGCCCGCCTAGCGGGGCAGCACCTCGGCCCGGCAGACCAACCGGGAATCGGGAAAGCGTAGGGCCCGCCTGGCCGGAAAGCACACCGCACCGGCCCGACTCCACGCTCCCGCCGCGCCGCGAGACCTCATGCACTCCGACGACCCCGAGGTCCGATGGACCATGACGATCAGCCTGCCGGACGATGGCCTTGGCGACCGGGTCGGGGATTAGGTTGGACCCCATGGCGAGCGACCTCACCGTGATCGTGCTGGCGGCGGGCGGAGGAACCCGCATGAAGTCGAAGACGGCCAAGGTTCTCCACGAGATCGGCGGCCGCAGCATGGTCGGCCACGTGCTCTCGGCGGTCGGGGCGCTCGAGCCGGCGAAGGTGGTCGCGGTTGTCGGCCACCAGCGCGAGCAGGTCGGCCCGCACATCCGAGCGGTGATGCCCGACGCTGTGCTGGCGGTCCAGGCCGAGCAGCAGGGCACGGGGCACGCCGTCCGCATCGCGGTCGAAGCCGCTGGTACGTCGTCCGGCACCGTCCTGGTCGTCTACGGCGACACGCCGTTGCTGGAGGGTCGGACGCTGCGCGCGTTCGCCCAGGAGCACCACGCGGCAGAGTGCGCGGTGAGCGTGCTCAGCGGCGTCGTGGAGGACCCCTTCGGCTACGGCCGGATCGTGCGCAACGAGGAAGGCGACGTCGAGGCGATCGTCGAGGAGCGCGACGCGTCCCCGCTCCAGCGCGACATCCGTGAGATCGGCTCGGGGATCTTCGCCTTCGACGGCGAGTTCCTGGCCGACGTGCTTCCCCGGATCGGCAACGACAACGCCAAGGGGGAGTACTACCTGACCGACACCGTCGGGCTGGCTCGCGAGGCGGGCCTCACGGTGGGCGCGTTCCCGATCGAGGACGTCATCCAGACCGAGGGTGCCAACGACCGCGTCCAGCTCGCCCATCTCGGTCGCGAGCTCAACCGCCGCATCGTCGACCAGTGGATGCGCGACGGGGTCACGGTGATGGATCCCGCCACCACCTGGATCGAGTCCGACGTCAGGCTGGCGCCCGACGTCGTCCTGCTGCCGAACACCCAGCTGCTCGGCGCCACGGTCGTCGCCGAGGATGCCGTGGTCGGACCCGACACCACCCTCAAGGACTGCGAGGTCGGCGCCGGCGCTCGCGTGGTCCGCGTGCACGGCGAGCTGGCGGTGGTCGCCGAGGGCGCGAGCGTCGGCCCGTACTCCTACCTCCGCCCCGGCACCGAGCTCGGCACCGGCGGCAAGATCGGTACCTTCGTCGAGACCAAGAACGCACATATCGGCGCGGGCGCCAAGGTGCCGCACCTGTCGTACGTCGGCGACGCCACCATCGGCGAGCACACCAACATCGGTGCCGGCACGATCTTCGCCAACTACGACGGCACCCACAAGCACCACACCACCGTCGGGAAAGGTGCCAAGACCGGCGCCAACAACACCTTCGTCGCACCGGTCTCGATCGGCGACGGCGCCATGACCGGCGGCGGCGCCGTCGTACGCCGGGACGTGCCGCCGGGCAACCTGGCGGTCTCCGGCGGTCCGCAGCGCAACCTCGAGCGCCGGGTGCCGCGCGATCCGGGGCCGGCCTCGACTGGGGATGGCCCGATTGGGGATGGCGAGAGCGCTGAGGGAGAATCCTGAGCTGTGAGCTCGACGACGAAGAGGACCACCGTTAAGCAGCTGATGGTCTTCTCCGGACGGGCGCACCCCGCCCTGGCCCAGGAGGTCGTCGCCGGGCTCGGGATCGAGCTGGTCCCGACCCAGGCCTACGAGTTCGCGAACTCCGAGACCTACGTCCGCTACGAGGAGTCGGTCCGCGGCTCCGACGCCTTCGTCATCCAGAGCCACACCGCGCCCATCAACGAGTGGCTGATGGAGCACCTGATCATGGTCGACGCCCTCAAGCGCGCCAGCGCCAATCGGATCACCGTGGTGATGCCGTTCTACGGGTACGCCCGTCAGGACAAGAAGCACCGCGGCCGTGAGCCGATCTCGGCCCGCCTGGTCGCCGACATGTTCAAGACCGCCGGAGCCGATCGGCTGATCACCGTCGACCTGCACGCCGACCAGATCCAGGGCTTCTTCGACGGACCGGTCGACCACCTGTTCGCGCTGCCGATCCTCGCGTCGTACGTCAAGGAGAAGTACGGCGAGCAGAACCTCGCGGTGGTCAGCCCCGACGCGGGCCGGATCCGGGTCGCCGAGCGCTGGTCGTCCCGGCTGGACGCACCGTTGGCCTTCATCCACAAGACCCGGCGCACCGATCGGCCGAACGAGACCGTCGCCAACCGCGTGGTCGGCGACGTGCGAGACCGCATCTGCGTCCTCGTCGACGACATGATCGACACCGGCGGCACGATCGTGCACGCGGCCGAGGCCCTGGCTCGCGACGGCGCGGCCGGCGTGGTGATCGCAGCGACCCATCCGATCCTGTCGGGGCCGGCCGTCGACCGGCTGAAGAACTGTCCGGTCGCCGAGATCGTGGTCACCGACACCCTGCCGATCCCCGCCGAGAAGCGGTTCGACAAGCTGACCTGCCTGTCGATCGCACCCCTCCTCTCGCGGGCCATCAAGGAGGTCTTCGAGGACGGTTCGGTGACCAAGATGTTCGACGGCCAGGCTTGAGTCCCCGCTCAGGCGGAGAATTCGAGCCGCCTCAGCCGGCCATCCTCACCCGAATGGCCACGTCGTAGTCGTCGACCGTGTCCTGCCATCCCCGGCGGAGCACCGTGTTGGTGATGCCCGCCGAGGCTTCCTCGAGCGCGTCCCGGAAGCCGCGGAACCGGTCGAGCGCCATCGGGGTGCGGGGCGCCGCGAACGCCGCCGCATCGGCGAACGACTGGCTGCGGGCGGCGATCCGGGGAGCGTCCTGGAGGTAGCGCTCGAGGTACGGAGCGAACAGCTCCTCCTGGCCGGGGGTCCACAACCCCGCGACCAGAGCCGTGAAGTCGCGGTTGGAGACGGCGGGGTCGCAGATCCCCCGCCAGGCGTCCTCCTTCGCGGCCGCTTCGGGACGGCCGGCCAGGGCCGACAACGAGGCCTGATGACCGTTGGAGGAGCGGTCCGCGGCCGCCGTGGCCTCGATCAGCTCGATGCCGGCGGCGCCGAGCTCGACCAGTCGGCGTACGACGAGCCACCGGGTGTCGCGATCGACCACCAGCCCGGGCCGGGCCTCACCCGCGTGGAGCCACCTCCGGAGCAGGTCGACGTCGGTGGTGGTCATGGCGCGTCGCCGCATCGCCGCGAGGCCCCGCCCGGCGTCTCCGGCTTCGAGTACGGCGGCACATACGTCGGACACCACTCGCTCCGCCGCGGCGAGCGCCTCGGGAGCCGTCCACTGCGGCACCACCTGTCGGGTCACGCGGCGCAACACTCCGTCGAAGACCACGGGATCGGTCTCCTCGGCGAGGTGGCGCTGCACGATGGTGAGGTACTCGCCGGCCGTCGACAGCCCCGACCGCACGCGGGTGAGCGCGTTGGTCCACGTGACCGCTCGGAGGAGGGGGTCGGGCAGGGTGCCGAGGTCGTCGACCGCTGCCTGCCACGACCGGTCGTCGAGGAGGACGGCGGCGTACGCCTCGTCCGCGGCGTTCGGGATCACCGGGGCGCCGGCGAAGTCCTCGAGCGCGACGGGCTCGTCGTCCAGGTCGACCAGCCGGACCTCGCCGACCGTCGTCCCCTCGAGCGCGGCGACCGAGAACCTGTGGGGGCGCGAGCCGTCTCGCTCCAGCACGGGTACGTCGCCGTCGCGGGTGACCCGGATCGTGTCGTAGCCGGTGGTGCGCAGGTAGGCCGCCGCCCAGGCGCCTACGTCGCGCTCGGTCACCGAGTCCAGGGCCTCCAGGTAGTCGGCCAGCTCGGCGTTCGCGAACCGGTGGCGGGTGAGGTAGACGTTGGTGCCCTTCACGAACGTGTCCCAGCCGAGCCAGGTGACCAGCTGATGGAGAACGGCTGCGCCCTTGGCGTAGGTGATCATGTCGAAGTTGTTGAACGCCGTGTCGACGTCGACCAGGTGCTCGGCGTCCTCGGCGATGGGGTGGGTCGAGCGCCGGCGGTCGGCGGCGTACCCGGTGGGCTTGCGGTTGAGAGTGAAGTCCGGCCAGGAGCCGAGGACGCCCGCCTCGTGCGCCACGTGGTAGCCCATGAAGTCGGCGAACGACTCGTTGAGCCAGGTGTCCTGCCACCACCTCATCGTCACCAGGTCGCCGAACCACATGTGCGCCATCTCGTGGGCGATCACCGTCGCCCGGTCCACGAGCGCGCCCGCGTCGGGCTCGTTGCGTGGGAGGTACTCGTCGCGGAACGTCACGCACCCGGCCGTCTCCATCGCGCCCCAGTTGTGTCCCGGACCCATCACCTGGTCGTAGGAGTCGAACGGGTACGGCTCGTCGAAGGTGCTCGTGTAGAAGTCGAAGCAGCGCTCGGTGACCTGCCTCATGTCCGCGAAGTCGCGGTCCAGCTCCGCGGAGAGCGACGCCCGCGCGTGCCAGCCGAAGGGCAACCCCGCGTGCTCCCAGGTCCGCGAGTGCCAGGGGCCTGCGCAGACCGTGAAGAGGTACGTCGAGATCGGGGGCGTCGTGCTGAAGGCCCGGACCCCGTCCTGCTCGCCGGTCGGCCGCCCGTTGCCGAGCACGGTCCAGCCCTCAGGAGCCCGGACGGACAGCGTGATCGGTGCCTTGAGGTCGGGCTGGTCGAAGCAGGCGAAGACCTTGTGCGCGAGGTCCATCCCGGCGTACGCCGCGACGTAGGTCTCGTCGTCGGCCGGGTCGGTGAACGTGTGCATCCCGTCGCCGTCGTTGACGTAGGGGATCCTTCCCTCGACGACGACCTCGTTGACCTCGTTGCCGGACTGCAGGTCGTGCAGCACGACCCGTTGCCCGTCGTACGCCGGCGAGCTGACCGGTACCCCGTTGACGGTGAGCCGCAGGTCCTGCGCGTCGGTCAGCTCGAGGAACGTCGTACCACCGGGATCCGCCAGCGAGAAGGTCACCGTGGTGCGACACCCGAAGGAGTCGCGGGAGGTCAGGTCCAGGTCGATCCGGTAGGCGACGTCCGAGACCTCCCCAGCACGGGCGCGGGCCTCGTCATAGGTGAGGGACACGACCTCGACCCTAACCGGCTGGTCGCGGGGATCTGCCGCAGATTGGCTCTCCACACCGGCCGCTGACTAGACTCACACGGTTGCCTCGGCGAGGGACTCCCCATGGGCGTCCGTGATCGACTGGGCCCGGCTGTTCACCACGCCGCGCTGACCTGGTCGCGCGGCGTTCGTCGTCCGAGGCCCACGACGCAGACCAGACCACGGGCACCAGACCACGAGCACCAGACCACGCGGACCAGACCACAGGGAAGAGACGAGATGGCCGAGAAGATCACCGCCGAGAAGCGCACGGAGTTCGGGAAGGGCGCCGCCCGCCGCATCCGCCGCGAGCACAAGATCCCCGCCGTGGTCTACGGGCACGGCAACGACCCGATCCACCTGTCCCTGCCCGGCCACGACACGATGATGGCGCTCAAGCACGGCGGCGCGAACGCGCTGCTCGAGCTCGACATCGACGGCGACAGCCAGCTGGCCCTGACCAAGCAGGTGCAGATCGACCCCATCCGCCGGGTCCTCGAGCACATCGACTTCGTGGCCGTACGCCGCGGCGAGAAGGTCACCGTCGACGTCCCGGTGCACGTCTTCGGTGACGCCGCGCCGGAGACCCTGGTGGTGACCGAGCACAGCACGGTCCAGGTCGAGGCGGAGGCGACCAACATCCCCGAGCGCATCGAGGTCTCCGTCGAGGGCGCTGCCATCGGCACCCAGATCCATGCTTCCGACCTGTTGCTGCCCGAGGGCACGACGCTGCTCACGGACGGCGAGGCCCTGGTCGTGAACGTCACCCAGCAGCAGACCGCCGAGCAGCTCGAGTCCGAGCTCGCCGAGGCCGAGGCCGAGGCGGGCATCGTCCACGAGGAGGGCGAGGAGGCTGCCGAGGGCGCCGCGGCCGTCGAGGGCGCTGCCGAACGGGAGACCGCCGAGGGCGAGACGGCCGCTGCCGATGGCGGCGCCGCCGAGGGCGACTCCGCCGAGTGAGGCGCCGCCTGGGTCGGCTGCTCCGCGATCTGACCCGGGCGCGTGCGTCCGACCCCGGGGAGGTGGCTGAGATGGCGGGCGAACCCGCCGAGGTGTGGCTCGTCGTCGGTCTGGGCAACCCCGGGCCGTCGTACGCCGGAGACCGTCACAACGTCGGTTACCTCGTCACCGACGTGCTGGCCGACCGCATGGGCGCGTCGTTCCGAGCGCACAAGTCGGGCCGGGCGGACGTGGTCGAAGGACGTCTGACGCTCCCGGGCACCCCGGGACCGCGGGTCGTGCTGGTCCGCGCGCGGACCTACATGAACGAGAGCGGCGGACCGGTCAAGCAGCTCGCCGCCTTCTACAAGGTGCCGACGGAGCGGATCGTCGCCGTCCACGACGAGCTCGACATCCCCTTCGACACGATGCGGGTCAAGCTGGGTGGTGGCGACAACGGCCACAACGGTCTGCGCTCGCTGCGTGGCGCTCTCGGGACCGGGGACTTCTACCGGGTGCGCGTCGGCATCGGCCGCCCGCCCGGGCGGCAGGACGTCTCCGACTTCGTGTTGTCGAGCTACACCTCGGCCGAGCAGAAGACGCTGCCGCTCCAGGTCACCACGGCAGCCGACGCCGTCGAATCCCTGCTGACCGACGGGCTCGAGCGCACCCAGGCCCGCTTCAACACCTGATTCAGCACGGATTCACCCCCCGCCCTGCGGATCCAGCGGGAATTTACGCAAAGAAACAGGTCCGGGACTGGCGCTCGGGATTCAAGAGCCGCCAGAATGATCGTCGGTTGGACGTCGACTCGGGGGAGTCGGTGAAAGCGTCCGGCCACGGGACGGGACCCAGCAGGGTCCCGATGGGGGAAAAGATCGTGGAGCTCGACTCCTCGCGCATGTCGAGGGCTCAGGTGGCGACGGCCGCACCGCACCGGTGTGTCCGCGCGATCGTCGTACGGCCGACGGCCGTTCCTTGCGTTCTGCGTCCTGTCCGCCGGCAGATCAGCCGACGGACGGGCGACGCAGGACGTCTCTCCCGCCCATACCTGTCCCGGACCGCAGGGCCCGGGGCACAGAGGGAACAGGAGACCAGCAGATGAACAAGCCCAGCAGGCGCGCAGTCGTCCGAACTGGCGTGTGGGCCGTGCCTGTCGTCGCGACGGCTGCTGCGGCGCCGTCGTTCGCCGGCACCGGCGACAGCGGTTGCACCGCGAACGGTGATGTCTGTGTCAGCGGAGTCGGGTCCGGCTGCAAGCTGCCCGGCCACAGCACCGACACCTTCTACGGGTACCGGATGGTTGTCACCTTCACCAACAACACCACCTCGCCGGCACCGGTCACGCTGCTCGGCTTCACCATCAGCGGCAAGCCGACCACGGGCTTCCCGGTGGGCAAGGTGCTCTCGCTCAACCCGGGGCCGAACCCCGAGCTGTTCATCGTGACCAGCACGGCGAGCTCGCAGCGTTCGGCGACGATCACCTACCAGTACCAGGGCGCGAGCTACCAGCAGACGGTGGCGTTCGACGCGTTCGGCCCGTGCAAGTGCAACCCGAACGACGCCGACCCGACCGACCCTGCCTCGGACTGCTCCTGAGCCGTTCCCGAGCACGGCCCGCGCTCACCGGTCCCCACATCGGGGGCGAGCGCTGACACTCGTCCGACGCCGCGTGCGCCGGCCGCCAGAACACGTACGAGACCCCATGCCCGTACGTAGAGGACCCGCGTCAGGGGGGACGTGGGTCCTCGGGCATTTCCGGGCCGCGACGCACTACTAGGCTTCGGCCATGGCCCTCGAGGACAACGACCACGACCTGGCGGCCTGGCTGGCCACGACCGCGGGTGAGCGGCTGCTCGAGGTCCGCGAGTCGGGGCCGACGGGGCGAGAGCTCAAGGACGCCGGCGACCGGGCCGCCCACGAGCTCTTGGCAGAGCTGCTGGCGACACACCGGCCGGCGGACATCGTCCTCTCCGAGGAGGGCAAGGACGACAAGCGGCGCCTGAGCGCCTCGCGCGTGTGGATCGTGGACCCGCTCGACGGCACCCGGGAGTTCTCCGAGCCCCCGCGCGACGACTGGGCGGTCCACGTGGCCCTGTGGGAGGACGGTGACCTGACGGCGGGCGCCGTGGCCCAACCGGCCCTGCACGAGACCTTCCACACCGGTCGGCCCCCCGTCGTACCACCTCGCTCGAGCGCCCGCCCGCGGATCGCGGTGTCCCGCACCCGGCCTCCGGCGTTCGTGGAGGCGCTGGCCGCGGAGATGGATGCCGAGCTGGTCCCGATGGGATCCGCCGGGGTCAAGGTGATGTCGGTGGTGCGTGACGTCAGCGACGCGTACGTCCACGCGGGCGGACAGTACGAGTGGGACAACGCGGCCCCGGTGGCGGTGGCCCGGGCCGCCGGGCTGTTCTGCTCGCGGGTCGACGGGTCGGAGCTGCAGTACAACCAGGACGACGTCTCGCTCCCCGACCTGGTCGTGTGCCGGCCCGAGCTGTCCGCACAGATCCTGGAGTTCGTGCGACGCCACGGCACCGACTGAGCCGGGTCAGGCAACGACCGGGGAACCCGAACGCACTCGGTGACGTCCGAGGGTCATGTTGACCCGTCGCCAGACGCTGCGGACCCTCGGCGTGGCCGGGCTCGCCGCCCCCGCCTTGGCCGCCTGCGGGGGCGCAGACTCGGTCCAGGATCACCCGGCCGGCGGGGATCTCCGGCTGGTCAAGGCCGACGTCGCGCGGAGCACGGGAGATCCGGCCGAGATCGACGCAGTGGTCTCCGCCATGAGCTCCTTCGCCACCGACCTGTGGGGCCGGGTTGGCGCGGTGGAAGGCAACCTCGCGCTCTCACCGTTCTCGATCGCGACGGCACTCGCGATGACCGCCAACGGCGCTGCCGGGGCGACGGCGCGGCAGATGCTCGAGGTGCTCCACGTCGACTCGCTCGCGACGTACAACTCCGGCATGGCGGCGCTCACCCAGGAGCTCGCGGCCCTGGCCGGCCCGGTGCGGCTCGCCGACGGAACCGGCGACAGCATCTCGCTCGCCTCGGCCGACCAGCTGTTCGGCGACCGCGGCACGACCTGGGGGAGACCCTTCCTCACGGTCCTGGCCAAGATGTACGGCGCGGGCATGCGCGAGGTCGACTTCCGAGGTGACCCGGAGGCGGCCCGGGTGGCGGTCAACGCCTGGACGAGCGGGCGGACGGGCGGCCGGATCCCCGACATCCTGCCGAAGGGCGTCGTCGACGAGATGACCCGCCTGGTGCTCGTCAACGCTCTCTACTTCAAGGCGCCCTGGGAGAACCCGTTCCAGAAGTCGTCGACGCGGACTGCGGCGTTCCACCGGACCGGCGCCGGCCCCGTCCCGGTCCCGATGATGCAAGGCGACGCCGAGGGGCCGGCGGTCTATCTCGAGGGACGGCACTACACGGGCGCCCGGCTGCCGTACCGCGGCGGCCGGCTTGCCATGACCGTGGCCTTGCCGATCCAGCCGACCGATGGAGAGGGCGCGGCCCTGGCCGAGCTCCTCGGGCCGCGCACGCTCCTCGGGGCCGGAGAGCCTGCGGTCGCGGTCACCATGCCTCGGTGGCGCTACCGGGTGCCGGTCGACCTGGGTGACGCCCTGGTCGCGCTCGGGATGCGCGACGCCTTCGACTCCGGGCTCGCCGACTTCTCGTCGATGACCGCCCAGGAGCGTCTGCACGTCTCCTTCGTGCTCCACCAGACCTTCGTCGCGGTCGACGAGGACGGCACCGAGGCGGCCGCGGCGACGGCAGTCGGAATGGCCGACAGCCTCGCGATCCGGCGGCACTCCCTGGTCCTCGACCGGCCGTTCCTCTTCGTCGTCCACGACGCCGTGCACGGGACGCCGCTGTTCGTCGGCCGCGTCGCCGACCCCTCCTAGCAACTCCAAGCAAGTGGCCCTGGGTCTTCTGGTCCCGAGGCGCCAGCGGGGACACCCCCCGATCACCCTAGGGTCGTCTAGTCCACTCGGGTGATTTTCCATGATCGTCTCGCATCGGGTGTGTCGATCTCGGGTCTGGTTCGTGCCTATGATGTATAAGCCGGGTCCGCGAGGTTGGGGAACCTCGCGACGGGCGTCATCAGGGGGGTGGCGCGTTCGGTCCTCGTGACCGCCGGCTGGGGGAATGTGTCGGGGTACAGATGAGCGTGTTGAGCACACGCGCGGGGAATCGCGAGCAGGACGGCCTGCTGTCGGGTGAACGCCCGGTGGTCGACAGCCGGTCCGCCGTCGTCCCCGCGTCCGAGTACGAGAACAAGCTCCACGAGCTGCGCGCCAGCCTCGCCGGCATCGCCGGTGCGGTCCAGGCGCTCGAGGGCGACGTGCTGCCGTTCGGGAGCGAGCGTCGCCTCCGGATCGAGCAGATGCTCCGTTCGGAGGTCGCCCGGCTGCAGCGTCTGACCGCTCCCACCGACGGGGAGGTCGCGGAGCCTTCCGAGGAGCTCGATCTCGACGAGGTCGTGGAGTCGGTGGTGGTGGCTCGGGGCCTGGCGGGGCACGAGGTCTCCTGGACCCGCACGGGCCACCGGGTCCTGGCTCGCCGGGACGAGGTCGTTGAGATCCTCAACATCCTGCTGACGAACGCGGCGCGCCACGCGTCCGGCTCACCGACGTACATCGACGTGCGATCGGAGAGCGACCAGGTCCGCGTCATCGTCAGCGACGAAGGTCCCGGCGTTCCCGAGGAGCTTCGTCCTGCGATCTTCGAGCGCGGGACCAAGGGACCCACCGGCGGTGAGGGCATCGGGCTGTCGGTGGCCAAGGTGCTGGCCAACGAGCTCGGCGGAAGTCTCGACCTGCGTGAACCCGAGCCCGACCGCGGAGCCGTGTTCGAGATGAAGCTCCCATGGGGCCAGCTGGCAGGGGGGATCGCATGAACACCAAGCGTGTGGCAGTGGTCGACGACCACGTCCTCTTCGCGGAGGTCATGGTCGTGACGCTGGTCAACCGTGGGTACGACGCGCGCTGCGTGATCCCCGCGGCCGGTATCGCCGCCGCCCCGCTGGCCGCTCAGGTGCTGGCGGGAGACCCGGACGTGGTGCTGCTGGACCTCGACCTGGGTGATGCCGGCGACGGTCTCGGCCTGATCGCCCGGCTCTCCAGCCGCACCCTCGTGGTGGTCGTGTCCGGGACCTCCGATCCGGTGCGGATCGGCGCGGCGCTCGCGTCGGGAGCCACGACCGTGATCTCGAAGTCCCTGCCGCTCGAGCAGATCCTCGCCACCCTGATGCGGCTCGGCGACGGGCTGCCGGCCATGTCCAAGGAGGAGCGAGAGCGCCTCCTCGCGCGCTGGCGGGAGGCACGCGAGCGCGACCGGGACATCCAAGCGAGGTTCGAGCTGCTGACCACGCGCGAGGGCGAGGTGCTCGCGGAGCTGATGGCCGGCCGGCAGGTCAGCGAGATCGCCCGCATCAGCTTCGTCTCGGAGTCCACCGTGCGTACCCAGGTGAAGTCCGTCCTCAGCAAGCTGCAGGTCAACTCTCAGCTCACGGCCGTCGGCCTGGCCTACCGGGCGCAGTGGCGCGGGCCGTCCACCCACACCTCCGAAAGCTGGATGCGTCGCATGCCGGACCTTCCTCCGCCGCGAGCCACCGCGTAGTCGGACGACCGAGTTCTCCTCAGGGAGAAGTGGTTCGTCGCCCGTTTCCTCCCCCAGGGCGGGCGGCGGACCCCTCCCCTTCCCGACGGTCCTGCCACGTCGGCGACCCCTGCCCGACCCGGAGACCACGCAACCTCGCTCTCCGAGAAGATTTCCCGGGAATTGGGTAAGCCGACGGCCCTTGCGGTGCAGAAGGATTCGAGGCGGGGCGACACGGCTTTGCGGAAGCGTGACGCACCTCGCCGGCGTGGCGAACGCGACGCCGGCAATGGGCTTCGGGGGGAAGTCACGATGACCACACACATAGAGTTGCGCCTT